>CALIRN010000125.1 GCA_938042265.1 uncultured Eubacteriaceae bacterium | reverse complement strand
CAAAGTAGTTTACATTAAATAGTCTGTTCATTTGGCAAAAGTTTATACAGTGTAAAATTGTCCTTGACAATCAAATGAAATTTTGTTATCATAATTAAGCACATTAATAATATGCGGATATGGCGGAATTGGCAGACGCGTAAGATTCAGATTCTTATCCTCGTAAGAGTGGTGCAGGTTCAAGTCCTGTTATCCGCATACAAAAGCCCTGACCAAAAGGTTGGGGCTTTTATCATAAGGAGATATTATATGAACACTAAAAAATTAACAACTATGGCTATGCTTTGTGCGCTTGCTTACATAATTATGCTTGTTGGACGTTTTCCCATTTCATCGGTTGACTTTTTAAATTATGACCCTAAAGATATTATTATTACTATCGGCGGCTTTATATACGGGCCTGCGGCGGCATTGCTTATGTCGGTTGTGGTATCGGCGGTTGAAATGGTAACTGTCAGTACTACAGGTATTATAGGCTTTATTATGAATATAGTGCAAACCTGTTCCTTTGCCTGTACAGCCGCTTTTGTTTATAAGAAAAAGCACACTTTAAATGGCGCCGTAAGAGGACTTGTTGCAGGCTGTATTCTTACCGTAACGGTTATGCTTTTGTGGAACTACTTTTTAACTCCCCTGTATATGGGTATGCCCCGTGAGGCAGTTGCGGAAATGCTTATGCCGGTATTTTTGCCTTTTAATGTGATAAAAGGCGGCATTAATGTTGCACTCACAATACTGCTGTATAAGCATGTTGTAACGGCTTTAAGAAAAGCTGACCTTATACCCCAGTCCGACAGCAGTGCACCTGCAAAAAACAGTACACATATGCTTATTGCGGCAGTATTGCTGTTTGCAGTTTGCATAATATGGATATTTATTAATAGGGGGATTTTATGACGGAACGTGAAAAACAGCAGCAGGGGCTTTACTACAACACAACTGATAAAGAGCTTATAAGCCTTGTAAGGCGAAGCCAAAGCCTTTGCTATAAGTACAACAGCCTTTCTCCGCTTGCTCTTGAAGAACGCAGCAGGCTTATATCAGAGCTTATACCCAATATCGGTGATAATTTTACCATTGAGCAGCCATTTCACTGTGACTATGGCATTAATATTTACATAGGTAAAAATTTTTACTCAAATTATAATCTTACCATATTGGACTGCGGAAAAGTAACTATAGGCGATAACTGCTTTATAGGTCCCAACGTAGGTATTTATACACCAAATCATCCTGTTGATCCTGAACAGCGCAATACCCTTATAGAGCAGGCCTTGCCTGTTACCATAGGGGATAATGTATGGATAGGCGGCAATGCCGTAATCAATCCGGGTGTAACCATAGGTGATAATTGTACTATAGGATCAGGCTCTGTGGTAACACATAATATACCGCCCGACAGCATTGCGGCAGGCAATCCCGCAAGGGTTGTCAGAAAAATCAGGTGATTTATTTACTTTTTGCAGCAATAAGGGGACAGACTGCTATTGCTTATCTAAAACCTGAAAATGCCGAATATAACTCCTTAACAGCTTAAAACGCTGTTTCAGGCGATTATTCGGTATTTTTTGATTGCTTTGGGAAAAAGAAAGAATTTGTAAGCTGAAATAGTTTATTTTTTGTTAAATAATTGCAGGGGTCAGGCTTATCAATGCTTTTTATCGGTTATCCTTAATTGATATTTTCTGTATAAAAATTCTGACAGACGCCTTATGGAATAAGCCGGTTATTTACACTTTAACAAAAAATTACCATAAATTAAAAAAACATATTGACAGGCTAAAATAAAGGTGCTAAAATTATTAAATGTATCCCTAGGGGATTTTATGCCCTTTTGCGCTCATTTTCAGGCTAAAATATAATGAGCTTTTGTGCATTTTATGGTCTGAAATTTGTGTATTTTGCAAATTCGTGCGGGGGTTATAAATAGACTGCCGGCAGTAAATATGCCGTTTGCCGATTACAAATCGGATAAATTAAAGCATATACGGTATGTATAGTCATCGTCTTACTTAGAGAGCAGTAAAAGCGGTGATGTTGTATGTTATACATTTTGCAGTGAAAAAATTATTTAAGGAGTGAAGGTGCCATGGAGAAGAACACAATACGTCCTGTTAAATACGGCGGTATACAGCGTATGAGTTATTCGAGAGTTGATGAAGTTTTAGAAATGCCTAACCTGCTTGCCTTACA
>CALIRN010000124.1 GCA_938042265.1 uncultured Eubacteriaceae bacterium | reverse complement strand
TAAACAAGAAAGGCACGGATTTGAAAACCGTGCCTTTTAATATGTTAAGGATATTCGTACTTCGCTAGCGCTACGTACTCATAACCAAGTGTTGCTCTCGCAACACCTTCAGTAGGCAGTCAGTATTTTTGCTTCGCAAAAACGGCTTCGCCGCCCGACTTCTTTCGGGTACTACTTGTACTCCTACTAAAAGGTGAGTAACTCCCACCGCCTATAAGTCGGTGGACTTCCTGCTTGGTTAAATTATTAGAAATCCTGTGATAAATCCACAGTTGCATCAGATAACGTAGACTTAACAGCAATACTGCTCTTGAAAACAGTCATTGTATCTTCACTTGCAAATTTTGTCATCTCCACAGAGGGAGCCTCATAAATCTTTTTCATAATTAATTCCCTCCTATTATTACTCAGCAGAGTATGTAACTACATCAGAGTAGCTTGTAACAGTTGTACCATTGTTGTCATAATCAACACTAGCCTGAATCTTAAGACCTGGAAGTGCATTAACAGCAGTCTTATCAATGGTAACAATGAAAGCATAATCACTGCCATCAGGACCAACACTTGTAATTGAATGTGTCTTTGCTGCAACAGCTTCTGCAGAAGCATCATAACCCTTTGCAGTTACTACATTAATAGCTGTAACAGGAATACTGTCATCAGCGCTACCGCTTATTACACCCTTAAATGCAACCTTTGTTGAATCATCAACAGTTGTCTGTGCAAGAGTTATTGAAGGA
The DNA here is from genome assembly GCA_938042265.1 of uncultured Eubacteriaceae bacterium. Taxonomy (GTDB): domain Bacteria; phylum Bacillota; class Clostridia; order Lachnospirales; family CAG-274; genus CALWRD01. The sequence goes on along the minus strand of CALIRN010000124.1, from coordinate 4,708 downwards.
GCGGCTATCTCTGTTGCATTAACTATATCTATAGCTGTAAAATATACATTTGCACTTGATACAACAGTATAAGTACCAGCTGCTGAAACGGTTAATACAGTATCAGCCGCCGTAGTTGGCGCTTCATAAGGAACATTGTCAATTGTAAGGTTTCTGCCGGAACTTGCAGCACCGTATCCTCTAAGTACAATTGCCTGATTTTCAGCCAAAGTAACGGTAAACTGTCTCTTTGAACCACCCATACTGATAAGACCTGTTTCACTGTCACACCAAATCTTATTAGATGTAGTTGTATCAAGTACAATATTTCCATTTGCAGAAGCATAAGTACCATTTGCCAGTAAATAGTTTGTTGTTACATTACCGTTACTATCAGTACGAAATTCCTCATTAGCACTAATAGCAGCATTTAATACATCAGTACCAACAAGTGACTCAACTGCAGTAGCAGTAGTATCTACTTTAGTAACTGTATTGTCAGTTGTTGCGTCACCAAAAAGCTCCTCATCGTACTGTGTGCCTGTAAGTGTACCTGCCTTTATCTCAATTCCTTTAAAAACAGCAGTAGCAGCACTGTTGCCGTTATTAATTAAACAATATTCACCCGATTTAGTAATCTGGTCAAATTCATAAGCAGTATTATCGGTTTTATTTACAGTAGCAGTTTTGCTAGAAAATACTTCTGTATAACCAAATTTTCCGTCACCATTCTCATCGTAGATCAAATCAGCAGTTATACTCTTACCAGTGCTACCACAGTTAACATAAGCAACTACCTTATCGCCTGCATCAGCATAAAACTTAATATAATATGAACTTGTCTGAGAATCTGCAGTTACATCAGTCTTTGTATTTTTGTCAAACTTATAACCAGTAGCGCCACTAGCAGTACCATTATGTCTTACTTCAAAAACACCATCATTTGAAGTATACTTAGTTTTGTTAGTTGAATTAGCAGCCCACTCTGTGTCTGTTAGATCAAGTGAAGCATCAGCAGCAAAAACCGTGGCACCACTTAATGCCACTGCAGCAGTAACAACTGCCGTTGCTACTACCGACTTAAAAAATGTTTTTTTCATAAATATCCTCCTTTTGTTTTATGGCAAAGCAAGTATGCCTGTCCCCGTTTACATTTTTAATTTAATAAACTAAAAATGTATGAAAAGACATATCACAATACGCTGTCTGACATTTGCCATGGTATTAAATTGATAAAAAAGTATACTTTAGTAACAATAGCCAAAATATACAAGTTTATATTGCTAGTATATACTTTTTTTTGTTATAAGTCAATATAAAAGTTACATTTTTCTTAAACAAAAATATATTACTGTTAAAGTATGAAAAAATTATGAAAAGCCTGAAATTAAGGTTACCTCTTATGAGGCAAAAAAAATTATGTTAGTCAGTGGCACTGTTCAGTAAACCGGCAATATGGCAATATTAAATCTGTTGATTTTAATACTATCGACTTCTGATATAATTTAATTATTGCTTAAGCCGTTGTATGTATTTAATTTTTCATACAACGGCTTTTTATTGTAAAAAAAGAACAACCCTTAATGATTGTCCTTTTAATCATTATTATTTTACCTCAAACTTATATCCCACCGCATATATAGTCTTGATATTCCATGTATCCTCATAAGGCATTTTCTCTCTAAGGCGCTTAATATGCACATCAACAGTACGGGTATCGCCCATAAAAGCATAACCCCATATTTTGTCCAGCAGCTGCTCCCTTGTAAACACCTGATTAGGATGCTGTGCAAGAAAGCTCAGCAGTTCAAACTCCTTTGGAGGCAGCTCCAGTTCCTTTCCATGGTAGGTAACTATATAAGTTGACTGATTAATTGTTATATTGGGGTATACTATCTGCTTGCTTACGTTAACATAACGGCTGTCATAACGGCGAAGTACTGCCTTTACTCTTGCCAAAAGCTCTTTTGTATCAAAGGGCTTTACAATATAATCGTCTGCCCCCAGCTCCAGACCAAGCACCTTATCAAATACCTCTCCTTTAGCAGTCAGCATAATAATAGGTACCTGTGAGCTTTGCCTTATCTCTCTGCAAACCTGATAACCGTCTACCTCAGGCAGCATAAGGTCAAGCAGCACAAGGTGTGGTGCGTATGAGGGAAATACGTCAAGTGCTTCCCTGCCGCTGTATACCTCTTTGGTTTCATATCCCTCCTTATTAAGATAAAGAGAGATTAACTCCGCTATATTTGTATCATCATCAACTACCATTATTTTTAATTTGCTGCTCATACTAACACTCCTTTCAATTAAGCTCCGCTATTGTAACGCCGGCTTCACCTTCACCGTATAAACCTGCTCTGTAGCTTTTAACACGTCGGTTTGTCCTTAAATAATCCTGTACGGCACTTCTCAGAGCACCTGTACCTTTGCCGTGTATTATTGTCACCTGATTAAGACCTGCCAGATATGCGTCATCCAAATACTTGTCAAGCTTATCTATAGCTTCAAGCGCCATTAGCCCTCTCAGGTCAACCTGCGGACTTATGTCCCTTGCCTTGGTGTTTTTAAAGCCTGCCGCATACTTTTTAGCCTGCTGTTTTGGCTTTTCATCCTCTGTATCAAGAGATAAATCCTCTATACCTATCTTAACCTTCATAATACCCGTTTTAATCATAACATTACCTGAGGAATCGGGAATTGCTGTAACCGTACCGCTTTGTGCAAGTGAATGGATATATACCCTATCACCTATATGCAGCTCCTTTGGTACTGTATGACCTGCGCTGTTTCTAACGGCAGTACTCTCCATTGAAGTCAGCTTTTCCTTAAGCTTTTTTCGCTTATCATCAATTTTATCAAGCTTGGCACCGTCACGCTGCAGCTTGCGTATTTCCTTGACTATTGCGTCAGCCTCGTCCTTGGCATCACTTACAAGTCTGTGCGCCTCATCCTGTGCTTCACGCATAATTTTCTCACGCTGTTTTTCAAGCTTTTGCTTTTGTTTCTCCGCTTCAGAACGGAGCTTTTGTGCCTCCTTACGGTACTGCTCTGCCCTTTCCTGCTCAATGGCAACAGTCTTTTTGCTTATTTCAAGCTCTGTTATAACGTCCTCAAACCTAACATCCTCATGACTTAATACTTCTTTTGCCTCATTAATAATATAATCGGGCAAACCAAGCCTTTGCGATATGGCAAAGGCATTGCTTTTACCCGGCACACCTATTAACAGACGATAGGTAGGCCGCAGAGTTTCCACATTAAACTCACATGAGGCGTTTTCAACACCGTCTGCAGTAAGCGCAAACACCTTAAGCTCACTGTAGTGTGTTGTAACGGCAGTGCGCACACCAAGTGCATGAAGGTATTGTATAATAGCTATTGCAAGAGCGGCACCCTCCGTAGGGTCAGTACCTGCGCCAAGCTCATCAAGCAGTACCAGTGAATTATTGGTAACATTATTTAATATCCTTACAATATTACTCATATGTGATGAAAAGGTACTAAGGCTCTGTTCAATGCTCTGCTCATCGCCAATATCTGCAAAAACATCTTCAAAAACAGTAAGCTCCGAGTTATCAAAGGCAGGTATATGCAAGCCTGACTGACCCATAAGGGTAAACAGACCTATGGTTTTAAGGCTTACGGTTTTACCACCCGTATTGGGACCTGTAATAAGCAGAGTTGTAAAATCCTTACCCAAATATATATCGGTAGGTACCACACTTTTGCTGTTAAGCAAAGGATGTCTTGCCTTTTTTATATTTATATATCCACTGTTATTGAATTTAGGCTCTGTAGCCTTCATACTTACTGCAAGCTCCGCCTTTGCAAAAATAAAATCAAGTTGTGCAAGTATTTCCATATCTGACTGAATAACACCGCTGTTTTCATACACTCTTTCCGAAAGCTGTGCAAGTATTTTATCAATTTCCTTTTTCTCTGCGCTCTTAAGCTCCTTAATCTTATTATTAAGCTGTACAACGCTCATAGGCTCAATAAATACGGTTGCACCGGTTGCACTCTGGTCGTGTACCATACCCGAAAAGCTGTTTTTGTACTCCTGCTTTACGGGCACACAGTAGCGGTCGTTACGTATGGTTATAACTGCATCCTGCAGCATATTTTTATAGGCCGAGGAGTGAATAATTCCGTTTAAATGCTCCTTAATTCTCGCATTGGAAGTTTTTATATTGCGTCTTATATCTTTTAAAGCAGGGCTTGCCTCATCGGCAATTTCTCCGCCGTCAACTATACAGCGTTCAATATCTCTTTCAAGCTCCTGTACGCATACAAGCTCATTGAAATATTTCATCAGTGTAGTAAAATCGTCATTTTTACTGTCACTTTCAGAATAATTTTTAGCCTTGCGTGTACAGTAAAGAAAATCACCTACGGCTATAAGCTCATCAATGCTTAAAATACCGCCTACATTTACTCTTTTTATACTGTCAGTAAGGTCCCTTAAACCGCCAAGGACAAGAGAACCTTTTTTCATTATCATGGTAACGGCAGCAGCCGTTTCCGTCTGCCAATTACATATTTCGTTAATATCCGTTGAGGGCTGAAGCTCATAAACCAGCTTTTTACCTAAGTCTGATGCTGCCTTGCCCTTAAGCATATCCTTAATTTTATTAAACTCAAGTGTATTTAAAGCTTTACTATCCATAATCAACCTCAAAAAATTAATACTTTTTATTAGTATAACACAATGTACAGCAAAAAACAA
>CALIRN010000123.1 GCA_938042265.1 uncultured Eubacteriaceae bacterium | reverse complement strand
GGCTTGCAAAGGTATCAAAAATTTCCTTTGATAAAACCGGCACCCTTACTTACGGCAAACCGCAGGTGTTAGAGGTAAAAAGCTGTAATCCCGTTTATTCAAAGGATGAGGTTTATTCTCTTACGGCATCTGTTGAGCAATATTCTGAGCATCCACTGGGTAAGGCTGTTATTGAGGGCTACAAGCTTGAATATAATAAAAAAATTGATGAAAATGCCAGCTTTAAAGTAATTTCAGGTAAAGGCGTTTACGCAATAGTTGGAGACAGAAGGGTACTCTCAGGCAACAGTACACTCCTTGCGGAAAACAATATCACCATAGAGGAAACAGCTCTGCCTCAGATTGAAGAATACCTTTCAAAGGGCTGCACCATAATTTATACGGCTGTTGACAACGCTCTTGCCGGCTATATTGTATTGTCTGATACCCTCCGTAAGGAAAGCAGCTCAATGATAAGCAGGTTAAAAGCACTGGGCATAGATCCCGTACTTTTAACAGGCGATAACAAAAACGCTGCCAATAGCATAGCGGAACAATTAAAAATAGATAATGTCTATTCAGACTGTCTGCCTGAGGATAAGCTTAATATAATTAATGATTATCAAATGAAAAATCAGTTTGTTTGTATGATTGGCGACGGTATTAACGACGCCCCTGCCTTAAAAAAGTCGACTGTTGGTATTGCCATGGGAGGCATTGGCAGCGATATTGCAATAGACGCTGCCGATATTGCCCTTGTTGATGATGAGGTTAAGGAGCTGCCCCATTTGTTTGCACTGTCAAAAAGAATGATGTCAACAATAAAATTTAACTTAAGCTTTTCAATGCTTTTAAACTTTATTGCAATTATACTTGCAATAACCGGTGCCCTCAATCCCGTTGTAGGCGCACTGGTACATAATGCAGGCTCTGTATTTGTAATAATAAATTCATCATTATTATTAAGATGGAGGTTGAAATAACCCGATAAAGTCAAGGATATTCGCATTTTTCTTACTCTGCCGCTAAATTTTATTTAAATTTCAAAATACTTCTTAAACAGCAAATAGCTGTCCCCTGCGTCCTTAATACCGCCTAACTCTCTTATTGAGTGCATTGCCATAACAGGTGCACCAATATCTGCCACAGGGATACCAAGCATAGAGCTTAACATAGGACCTATTGTAGTGCCGCCGGATCTGTCCGAGGGATTTACAAATTCCTGATAGTGTATTCCTGCCGCTTCACACACGTATTTAAAGGCAGCACCGCTTATACCGTCTGTGGAGTAGCTTTTGTTTGCTGCCCGTTTAAGCACCATACCTCTGTTAAGATACGGTCTTGCCAAAGGCTCGTGCAGCTGTGGCTGTGCAGGGTTGACAGCGTGCGCCAAATCCGCTGAAAAGGCAACCGTATCCCTAATTTTATCTTTGTAGTCCTTACCAAGTGCCAGCTCCATAACCCTTTCAGGGAAGCTGCCTCTTGCACCGCCCATAGTCAAACTGCCTACTTCCTCATTATCGGTAAGGAGAACTATTGCAGTGTTTTGAGTTTCCGCATCACAAATTCCGCAAAGCAGAGCATAGCTCATCATTAAATCGTCAAGCCTGCCTATGCTTATCATATCTGCATTATCGCCTATCAGCATACCGCCACAGCAATCGTAACAATACAGCTCAAAATCAACAATATCGGAGGGTTGCACCTTTAAATCCCCTGATATTGTATTAATTATATCAGCCTTTGGATTAAGAGAAAAAAGGGGCAGCATATCCCGTTGTTTATTATAGGCAAAGCCGCTGTTTATCTCTCTGTTTAAATGTGGGGCACAGTTAGGGATTATGCAAAGAGGTCTGCCGCTGTTATACAGCTTAACCTTTGGTACAAGACAATCCCCCTTAAACATTACCCTGCCTGCTATGCCAAGAGGTCTGTCAAGCCATGCAGATAAAATTGCTCCGCCGTATACCTCGCTGTCAAGCCTCACGTAGGCACCCTCGCTTACTATTTCACATTTTGGCTTTAGCATAATTGCAGGGGAATCTAAATGTGCTCCGCCTATACGCACGGGGGCACCGTCAGCACCCCTAGTAAAAGCTGCCAGTGCATTGCCCTGCCTAATGTAATAACGACCGCCCCTAAGAGGGCTTTCCGTCAGCTCCTTAAAGCCTGCCGCACTAAGCATATCAACTGCATTTGCGCAGGCCCATGCCGCGCAGGGACTTTTATCTATAAAATCCATCAATTTTATGGCATAATTTCTGTAATTCATTTTTAATCACTCCTTATGATTTTATAATAGCTGTAATATTGCAAAATATCAATATCTACAGGTAAAAAAAGTTGACAATTCAGTTTTTTTATTATATAATCTTACTTGCTGATAGGCACCCATAGTTAAACGGATATAATAAACCCCTCCTAAGGGTTAGTTGTGGGTTCGATTCCCGCTGGGTGTATGAAAAAGGCTCTCGGTATAATCGGGAGTCTTTTATTTTGCCTGTATGTTTTCAGTCATAAATTATGCTTACTGTACATAAACATAATAAAAAAAACGAGGCTTAAATGAACAATCTCTATCCATTTGTAAACACACCCTTGCCCTATGAATACAATGCTCTTGAACCGTATATAGACGAAAAAACCATGCATCTGCATCATGACAGGCATTTGCAGACCTATATTGATAATCTTAACAGTATATTAAAGGATAACCCCAACCTACAGGGCTTAACCCTGCAGCAGCTTATTACAAACTGGTATTATCTTCCGTCAGAGCTGCGTATCCCGATACGCAACAACGCTGGCGGTGTATTTAACCATAGATTTTATTTTTACGGTTTGGGACCTGACAGTACTATTGCCAACAATAATTTTATCGTAAATGAAATAATAAGACAGTTTGGCAGTATGGAGGCTTTTAAGGCTAAATTCAAGGTAGCGGCACTGGCGGTTTTCGGTTCGGGCTATGCATGGCTTGCAGCCGAAGACAGCAGCCTTTTAATTATAAAAACCTCAAATCAGAATACGCCTGATTTAAACCGCTATAGACCAGTATTGAATATTGATGTGTGGGAGCACGCTTATTACTTAAAGCATTATAACATGAGAGGTGATTATATCGACGATTGGTTTAAGGTTGTGGACTGGAATAAAGTAGATATGCGATATAAAATGAAAATATAAGTTTGGATTTTATTTTATAAAAAAGAGGGGGCTGTCGCATTATAATATGCTCCCTTCTAGGTAAACAAGTGAAATAATAAAAACTTGTCACTTAGAAGGGAGCATATCACTCTACTGGCAGGAAAAATTTATATTTTTTCATTTGTCTACTTGACGGGGAGCAGTTCATTTAGTGCGACAGCCCCCGTATTTTTAATTGCCTCTTTCAAGGCTAATTTTATTGAACAATGCCAGCAAATCATCAACGGAGGCATTTTTCTTTTCGTCACCGTTTATATCCAATATTGCTTTGCCCTCATGCATCATAATAAGCCTGTTGCCGTATTCCAGGGCAAACAGCAGATTATGGGTTACCATAATAGTGGTAAGCTTATTTTCTATCACAATTTTATCGGTAAGCCTCATAATAATATCGGCTGTTTTGGGATCAAGGGCAGCGGTATGCTCATCCAATATAAGGAAGTCAATAGGTGTCATTGATGTCATAAGCAGTGCCATAGCCTGTCTTTGCCCTCCCGAAAGCTGACCTACAGGCACATTAAGCTTATTTTCAAGCCCCAGATTAAGAGTACTTAAAATCTCCTTATAATGTGAAATGCGCTTTTTTGAAGTACCTGCACCAAGCCCGAAAAGCTTACCCTTGTTATCTGCCATAGACATATTTTCCAAAATAGTCATTGATGGACATGTTCCCATGGCAGGATTCTGATAAACCCTGCCTATTTTACGGTAACGCTGATACTCCTGCATTTTATCAACACCTGTACCGTTTATGACAATTTCACCGCTGTCGGCAGTAATAGAGCCGCAAATAATATTAAGCATTGAGGTCTTGCCTGAGCCGTTGCTGCCTATTACGCTTACAAAATCGTTATCCTTTATGGTAAGGTTAAAATCATTGAAAAGGGATTGCTCGTTTGCCGTACCCTTTCCATAGGTTTTATAAATATTTTTAAGTTCAATCATTTTTTACCCTTACCTCCAAACTGTCCCAAAACCAGAATAACAAGGAAAAGTATACCTGTAATAAGCTTCATATCAATAGGCGGCAGACCTCTTGAAATAGCAAAGGCAACGCACGCCTTATATAAAAGCGAGCCGATAATTGCAGCAGTAGTCGCCTTTATAAAGGTTACACGTCTGAACAGATTTGTACCTATAATAACTGATGCAAGACCGATTACAATGGTACCCGTACCCATTGAAATATCAAAAAACCTTTGCTGCTGACACATTACACAGCCCGCAAGGGATACCAATGCATTTGATATAACCAAACCAAGTATCTTTACTGTACCACTATCCTTGGCAAGAGAGATTACAACGGTAGGATTGTCGCCTACGGCACGAAGCAGGTAGCCGGACTTTGTTTTTAAATATGCATCAAGCAAAAGCTTTGCCGCAATGGCTATCAGAAACACCACAAATACAGTATTATATTCTCCAAGCTTATCCGCAAGAGGAAAGGTGGAAAAAATATTGTCATTCTGAAAAATAGGCACATTTGCCACACCACCCGAAATATGCAGATTAATTGAATACAGCACCGTCATTGTGATAATACCCGACAACAAATCCCTTATATGAAATTTTACATGTATAATACCTGTTACCAGTCCTGCCAGCGCACCGGCAAGGAACGCGGCAGGCAAAGTAAGGTACGGATTTACTCCCTTTGTAATAAGACAGGCTGATACAGCCGCTCCCAGAGGGAAGCTGCTGTCCACAGTCAAATCCGGAAAATCCAGTATTTTATATGTTATGTATACTCCAAGGGCAAGTATGGCATAAATAAAGCCCTGCTCCAAAACACTGATCAATAATGACATTTCATATCTCCCTCTAGTCTTATCTAATCTCAACTTATCTTACAATTATTGCACATCCGCCGCTTCAACAGCCTTTTCCGTCAGCTCCGCAGGTACCTCAATACCAAGTCCTGCCAGCGCCTCAGAGTTTACATAAAGGCTGTACTCCGTAATTGTTTCAAAAGGAATAGATGACGCAGACTCACCCTTTAACACACGTGCAGCCATTTCACCCGTCCGTCTGCCGAGAGCCACATAGTCAAGCCCCTCCGCTGCAACACATCCGTTTTTAACCTGCTCAATCTCACTGCCGAATACAGGGATATTTGCCTTGGCAGCCGCATCAAGCAGGGTTGGCAGATTGCTTACAACAGTATTATCTGTCAGGTTTGTAATGCAATCAACCTTTGATGCAAGGTCGGCAGCCGCAAGAGGAATATCGGCAGCCTGGCTTATACCGCTTTCCACAATTTCAAAGCCAAAATCACCCGCAAAAGCCTTATATTCCTCAATAGCACTGATTGAATTGGTTTCACTTGTGCTGTAAAGAATGCCGATTGTTTTTGCCTCAGGCATAAAATCACGAATCATCTGAAGCTGTGCCTCAACGGCAAGCTTATCGCTTGTACCCGTTACCTCGCCCACTGCCGAGCCGTCCTCATTTGCAAGGCTTGCCGCAACAGGGTCTGTAACGGCGGTAAAAATAACAGGGATCCCATTTGGCTGTGCCGCATTGTAAGCAGCCTGTGCCATAGGAGTTGCAATAGCACAAATTAAGTCCAT
>CALIRN010000122.1 GCA_938042265.1 uncultured Eubacteriaceae bacterium | reverse complement strand
CCTGTAAGAGAGGCTTGGGGAAAACGATTAGACCCTAAAAATTGTGTGTTGCTTTGCCCGAACTGTCATTCGCAGGTGCACGCTGAGTATGACCGCAACGAGAACGCAAAAGGGGCAATGCAGGCTCTGCTGTCGAGCCTTGTCGCTGGGGGGAGTCTTTAAAGTTTTTAAATATTTTCATAGACCGTATGCCCCCTTAGTACACAAGAATTTTTGTGAAAAAAGTGAAATTTGGACAAAAAAAATTTTTGAAAAATTTTTTGAAAAATTTTTGAAAAAATGTATGGAACATAGAGTTTTTTTGGGGGCTGCAAATTTATAGTGAATGGGTATTGTGCGTGGTGAGCAATACAGTAGCTGCTGCAGCCCTTTTTATATTATGTGGTTGAGGTGTGACAACGGAGGGTTGTTGCCTTTTTTTGTATTATGGAGTAGAGCTGTGGCAGGTGGTTGAGCTGCCTGTCGGAGCTGTGCTGCATAACAGAGCAAACTGCTGCATGGCGGCGGTTGTTTGTGGCATGGTTAATCCTCCTGGGTGGGTGGTATATTTATTGCTACTCACCCTGTGGATTGGAGGTGAGAGAATGACACCTGAAAAACAAAATTATTTTAAAAATTATAAGAAAGCACAGAGGCAAGGGGAAAAGGAGCCTAAGAGCAATAAGCCAAGTGGAATTACTTTTAAGGGTAAAAAGATTAATGTTAAAAAGTTTGAGGCTGCTTATAAGGACAGAGTTAAGGACGATGCAACCAAGGCTTTTATGTATTTAATGGTGCTTGACCTGGTACCGTTGATTGCGGAAGGCAAGGAGTGCATTGAAAAATACGGCGCCTTTACCAAGTCAACGGCAGGTACTTTAAAGGAAAACCCTGCACAGAAGTCATTAAGGGAAAACACCAAAACCTTTGTATTTGCCTTGGAAAAGCTTAATTCTATGCTTGGCAAGGATGATAAGCCTAATATTAATGATTGGTTGGACGATGAGGATTAGTAAGTATGTTTATAAGAGTTAATAGCAGCAAGACTAAAACAATAGGACTTAATATTACCGAAATTCTAACCTTGATACAAGCTATAGATAACCGCATACTCATCTGGAGGTTACCAATTTTCACGAGGCTTGCGACAGGGAAATTGACATACTGGAGGGAATTAAGGATAAGCTAAGATATTTTGATAAGTAGCGGAGGTGACCTTTTGCAATGAAAAATATATGCGATATTAGTAATTATAAAAGTAATGACCTTGTGTCTGCTGCAAATATTGATGAGCTGATTAACCTGCAGTGTGAACTATGGAATGACGATAAGTATTACTTTGATGTGAAAGAAGCAAGGCGAGTATATAAGTTTAGCCGAAAATTGACACCTGATAAGGGAAAAAGAGGGCAGAAGTTTAGGCTATGTATATTTCAGTTTCAGATTATTACGGATATTCTTTGCGTAAAAAAGCTGGCTGACAAAAGAAGGCGATTCCGAGAGGCACATATAAATATTGCCAGA
>CALIRN010000121.1 GCA_938042265.1 uncultured Eubacteriaceae bacterium | reverse complement strand
AGGTTCGGGAGGCTCAAGTGCTGAGGCTGTTGAAAAATACGGCTCTGCAACCCTTAAATTTTATAACTGGGGCGAGTACATCGGTGATGATGTAATTTCAAATTTTGAAAAGGAATACGGTGTTGATGTTATTTCCGAGTACTTTGACTCAAATGAGGCTATGTATACCAAGCTGCAGGCAGGAGATGTATATGATGTGCTTGTACCCTCCGATTATATGATTGAAAGACTTATGAAGGAGGATATGCTCCAGCCAATAGACAAGAGTGTTGTTACAAACCTTAATTTGCTTGCAGACGGTGTTAAAAATCTGGAATATGACCCTGATAACACCTATTCCGTACCTTATTTCTGGGGTACAGTAGGTCTTGTTTATAATAAGAATAATGTTTCTCTTGATGAGCTTGAGGAAAAGGGATATAATGTCCTTAAGGATGAAAAATATAAGGGCAGTATTTATATTTATGACTCTGAAAGAGATGCCTTTATGGTTGCTCTTAAGGCACTTGGATATTCAATGAACACGGAAAGTGAGGAGGAGATAGACAAGGCTTATAAGTGGCTTCAGGAGGTTAATGCAGTTATGGAGCCGTCTTATGTTACAGATGAGGTTATTGATTCCATGGTAAACGGCAACAAGGATATTGCAGTTGTTTACAGTGGTGATGCGGCTTATATATTATCTGAAAACGAGGATATGGGTTACTTTACACCTGATGAGGGTACAAATCTTTGGAGCGACGCTATGGTTATTCCTCAAAATGCGGAAAATCCTAAGCTTGCCAATGAGTTTATTAACTATATCTTAACTTATGAGCCATCTTACTCCAACTCCTCTGCCGTAGGCTATGCCTCCTCCAATGCGCAGGTGCTTGAGGATATGTCAAGCGACGGCGGAGAGTATTTTGAAAATGAGGCCTACCTGCCAAGAGTAGGCTATGAAAAGGATGAAATATTCCATGATAATGAGATTTTAAGAACCAAGCTTTCAGAGCTTTGGTCTAAGGTAAAGGCTGAATAATATTTTGCGATAATTAAGGCACAATACCGTGTATGAACGCGGTGTTGTGCCTTTTTTGTTTTTGTAAACAGCTGCGGTTTTCAGAGAGCTGAATAAAATCAGCGTTAATTATACTTTCTGTCCCGCATTGGCGGATTGAATTAATTTACCATATTCCAAGTATGCGCTGCATACCAAGGCTTACACAGGTAATGCCAACCCAACAGCAAAAACCCATAAGTATCGGTTTTCCGCCTGTTTTAATCAGTTTTACAAGGTTAGTGTTAAGCCCTATGGCACCCATGGCCATAATAATAAAAAACTTGCTGAGTTCTTTAAAAAAGCTGATAATAACCTCAGGAATAGGAACAAAGGTAGTAATAACCGAGGCGAGCACGAACCAAAGTATGAACATGGGAAAAATTTTTCCAATATGTACACCCTGATTGCTGCCTTTTTCCTTTTTAGCTCTTATAATTGCAAGAATAAGGCAGATAGGTATAATTGCAAGTGTTCTTGTAAGCTTAACGGTGGTAGCGGTTTCAAGTACGCCGGTAACGCCCTTTATTTCCTCCCAAGCTGCTGCGGCAGCGGTAACGGAGGAGGTATCGTTTACTGCAGTACCTGCAAAAAGACCAAAGCCATTATCGGTTAAACCAAGCATATTGCCCATTGTTGGGAAAATAAGTGCCGCAATTATGTTAAACAGAAATATAACGGAAATAGCCTGTGCAATTTCCTCATCATCGGCATCAATAACAGGGGCTGCTGCAGCAATGGCAGAGCCACCGCAGATTGATGAGCCTACGCCTACAAGGGTTGAAATTTTGCCGGGGATTTTCATAGCCCTGCAGATAATAAAAGATACAATAAGTG
>CALIRN010000120.1 GCA_938042265.1 uncultured Eubacteriaceae bacterium | reverse complement strand
TGCACGGTACATCAATCTGTACGGACCGACGGAAGCAACCGGAATGTCCTGCTATTATGTTGTGGACAGGGAATTTAAGGAAGATGAAGTGATTCCGATTGGCAGACCGTTTCCCAATACCGGCATTCTGCTTTTAAATGAAGATGGAAAAGAAGTAACGCAGGGAGAAAAGGGCGAAATCTGTATCCGTGGAACGGCGGTGACCATGGGATATTACCGCCAGCCGGAAAAGACTGCCGGGAGTTTTGTGCAGAATCCGCTCAATAAGGACTATCCGGAGATTATTTATAAGACCGGAGATTTGGGTTATTATAATGACCGCGGAGAATTAATGTTTGCTTCCCGTAAGGATTATCAGATTAAACATATGGGACATCGTATTGAACTTGGTGAAATTGAAGGCAGTGTAAACTGCATGGAAAAAATCGCAGGCGGCTGTTGTATTTATGATGAGGAAAAGAAAAAAATTGTATTATTTTATGCGGGAGAAGTACAGCCGGCAGAGGTGCTTGCCTTTTTAAAAGAGCGTCTTCCACGCTACATGGTGCCGGGCGTTTTACGACAGGTGGATAGATTGCCGCTGACCTTAAACGGCAAAGTCGACCGCATGAAATTAAAAGAGATGTATGCTGGAGAATAGAAGAAATATGGAACAATTAATTGAAATTTTAAAAGAACTGCACCCGGATGTGGATTATGAAAACTGTACCACATTGATTACGGATAAGATTTTGGATTCGTTTGACATGATTACGATTATCGCCGAGGTGCATAACCGGTTTGATGTTGTCATTCCGGCAGATGAATTAGGACCGGAAAACTTTAATTCGGCACGGGCGCTGTATGCGCTGATTACACGTTTAGAGGATGAATAACCATGCTTTTTACATCATTTGAATTTGTGGCATTTCTAGCGTGTGTGCTGGGGCTGTATTATCTGATTCCGGTGCGGTTTCAGTGGGTTTTACTGCTTGTTGCAAATGTATTTTTTTACGCACGTTCTGGGCTTTACGGGCTGCTGTTTATGGGAGTTACGATTGTGACCTCATATGCCGCCGCCCGTATCATGTCTGCGGTGCAGTACCACATGGATGACACGGTAAAGGCACACAAAGAAGTCTGGTCAAAGCAGGAGCGCAAAGCGTACAAACAGCAGATAAAGCGTAAAAAGCGCATGATTTTTATAGGTTGTCTTCTTGTGAATCTTGGAATTCTTGCGGTTTTAAAATATACGAATTTTGCGATTGCCAATGTAAACGGCATTGCGGCGCTGTTTACCGGCAGACACTCCATTGCCCGTGTGAATCTGGTACTGCCGCTTGGCATTTCCTTTTATACGTTTCAGACAATGGGATATGTGATTGACGTTTACCGCGGTAAGGCCGAAGCAGAAAAAAATATTTTTAAAATGGCGCTGTTTACGTCCTTTTTTCCGCAGCTGATACAGGGACCCATCAGTCGTTTCGGCGAACTGTCACAGACATTGTATGCGCCGCACCGGTTTGATTTCAGGACGGTGTGGTTCGGGCTGGAGCGTGTGCTGTGGGGCTATTTTAAAAAGGTGGTTATTGCAGACAGGCTTAATGTGCTTGTAAATACGGTTTATGGTGCTCCTGCGGAGTATGAGGGACTGGCGCTTATAATTGCAACCCTGTGCTTTACGGTGCAGATTTACTGCGATTTCAGCGGCTATTCCGACATAGCAAGAGGCTGTGCAGGGACTATGGGCATTGAGCTTATAAACAATTTTGACAGACCTTATTTTTCAAAAAGCATAAGGGAATTCTGGCGCAGGTGGCATATTTCCCTGTCCTCATGGTTTAAGGATTATTTGTATATTCCTCTTGGTGGCAACAGGGTAAGTATTCCTAGACAATGGCTTAATTATATGATAACCTTTATGGTAAGCGGTCTTTGGCACGGCGCAAGCTGGACCTTTGTTGTATGGGGTGCTTTGCACGGCTTTTATCAGATAATAGGCAATATAAAGTACAGAATTTTCGGTAAACAAAAATTTAAGTTTTTCCTTACGGATTTTATATCAATGCTTATAACCTTTGCGCTTATTGCTTTTGCGTGGATATTCTTTAAAGCAAATAATATAAGTGACGGAATTTATATTGTATCACATTTGCTTGACAATATTTCCGCTGCTGCGGATGTGCAGTATTTATATGAGGTGCTTAACGGTATGGGACTTAATTTTTTTGAGCTTGTGCTTATGGCAGGTGCGGTTTTCTACCTTATACTATGTGAAATAATCAGCTTTAAATATGAAATTAATGAGCTGATGCTGAAGGTACCGTTTGTTTTCAGGTTTGCTTTTTATTATGTAACTGCTGTTATGATTATAGGAATGGGGGTGTTTTCAAGTGGAGGAGATTTCATATATTTCCAGTTCTGACAACGGGAAAAGCGGTATGCCGCTGTTGGTTTTTAAGGCGGTGCTGTTTGCTGCCATGCTTATACCTGCCTTAATTTTTATAGGCAATAAATATTCTGAGGCAAGTACGGAAAATCAGATAAATACCTATAACCAGTGCCGCTGGGAGGAGTTTTATTCCCTGCCCGAGGACAGCCTTGATATTGTTTTTTTAGGCTCCTCTCATTCCTATTGTACCTTTGATCCGCAAATTATTGACAGCGGACTTGGTACAGACAGCTATCAGCTTGGTATGCCCTTACAGCACATGGACAGCACCTATTACACCATGCGGGAGGTGCTTAACTATCAAAAACCACACCTTGCGGTAATAGAAGTGTACTGGGATATGATAGATGATGAGTTTGAACTTACTCAGGCGGGTTATCTTTTTCAGGTTATAAATAATAAGGAGCTGGAGCAGGATTATATTAAGGAGGTTTTTCCTTTAAGCGAAAAGATAAAATATAATAATTCGGCATTAAGGTATCAGGCGGATTATTTTGCCTACAGGACAAGCGAGATTAAAAAGAGCGTGGAGGCAAAGTACAATGTGGCTTTGCCTGCCGCACAAAGACAGGAGGGCGTGGAACAGTACCGTTCACAGGGCTATACCTATTGTAACTACAATATGCTGCCTGATGAATTTGATAAAACAAATCAGTTTAAAGAACTTGACGGCAGCAAATGGAAAATTAATGACACACAGGTTAAATATCTTGAAAAGCTTACAAAGCTGTGTAAGGATAATGGAATTGATGTTATTTTTGTAACTGCGCCTGTTGCAAATGTATCTATGGACTATATTAAAAATTACAGTGACATTCATAATACAATAGAGAATATTGCAGACAGTCTTGATGTTATGTATCTTGACTTTAATTATGTAAATGGTGAATACGGTTTGCTTACAAATGATAACTTCAGAGATGATGCACACCTTAATCACAGCGGTGTTGAGATAGTGGATAATTATTTTATACAGTGGCTTAACGACAATTATTATATGAGGGGAAAGTAAAAAAATTCCACATTGCAGTAAAATGCAATGTGGAATTTTTTTACTTACTATTTATAATATGCTTAAATTGCTTGTCATACAGCTCCTTATATCTGCCGCCCCTGGAAAGCAGCTCCTTATGTTTGCCGTACTCAACAATTTTACCATTATCCATAACAATTATTTTATCGGCATCAACTATGGTTGACAGGCGGTGAGCAATAACAACGGAGGTTCTGCCTTTCATAAGTCTGTCTAACGCCTTTTGTACAAGCTCCTCTGACTCAGAGTCTAGGGCGCTTGTTGCTTCATCAAGTATTAAAATACGTGGGTTTTTAAGAAAAACCCTGGCTATTGCAATTCTCTGTTTTTGTCCGCCGGAAAGACCGATACCTCTCTCTCCCAGTACGGTTTTAAAGCCGTTTGGTGTGCTGCTGATAAAATCCAGTGCGTTTGCCGCCTCTGCTGCTTTTTTAATTTCATCATCACTTGCCGAGGGATTGCCATATTTAATGTTTTCCTCAATGGTATCGCTGAATAAAACCGTATTCTGAAATACCATACCCATTTGCTTATACAGGGAATTAAGCTTATAATCCCGTATATCCCTGCCGGCAACGGTAACCTTGCCGCTGTCGGTGTCGTAAAACCTTGTAAGCAGATTAACAAGAGTGGTTTTGCCGCAGCCGCTGGAGCCTACAAGAGCTATCCTTTCTCCGTCTTTTATATTGAAGGAAATATTTGAAAGGGTATCATTGTCTGCTTTTTTTTCGTATTTAAAGCATACCTTATCAAAGCTTATATCCATTGCTGCATTTTCGTTAATTTCCACAGCGTTTTCCTTTTCGACTATATCGGGAGAAGTATCCAGTATTTCATAAACACGCTCAATACCCGCTATACTCTGAGAGTAGGAAACACTTAACTCCGCAAAGCGCTTTAAGGGAATAGTAATGGTATATAAATAGCTGTTAAATACAATAAGGTCGCCTATTGTCATTTTGTTTTTTACTATAAAAACTGCGGCAAAACAGATAACCACAGTCATAATTATATCGGAAAAAAAGTTTATAAAGGCTGTGCCCAGGGAAAAAAGCATATTTGTTTTCATTCTGAATTTATAATAATTTTGGGTAATTGTATTAAATTTTGCAGTTTCCTCAAGGCTGTTGTTAAAAAGCCTGATTATTGCAAAGCCCGTAAATCGTTCCGCTGCAAAGGCGGAAAGCTCCGCAAGCTCGTTTTGCTCATTTCTGCTGTTTTTTCTTATATTAGCTCTTATTTTTTGCGTGGCAACCGCCGAAAGGGGCAGAGTGATTATTGAAATAAGTGTAAGTATCACGCTGACCCTAAGCATTAAAATAACAACAATAATAAGCAGGGTACTGTCAATCCATATATTTGTAACAACAGTCCACACAAAGGCGTGCACACACTGCACATCATTGCTTATGCGTGAAACCAGCGCCCCTGATTTGTTTTTGCTGAAAAAGGAGGCGGACATTTTCTGTATATGCTCATACAGCTCACATCTGAGTTTAAACATAACCTTGTTTGATACGATTAATGAGCATACCTCTCTTAAATAGGTTGCGGGTATTTCCACAAAAACAAACAGGGCAGAGAGTATTAAAAGCCATTTGTAAATTTCATGAAGCTGCTCATCGACCGTAAGGGCTGTGTCTGCTGCAAGTACCGTATCGGTAAAATATTTTAACACCTGAGGCAGAGCCATAGGTATGCAAAGCTTAATTACTCCGCATATTGCCGATATAAATATCAGATACAGGTAGGGCTTTATGTAGTTGAGTGTTCTTAATGCAGGATGTTGTTTTTTCAAGCTGATCCCTCCTTATAAATAAAACAGTAATCTCATTATATGACATATTACATCATTTGTCAAGTGAAGTAATACATCATTTTAAAGAGCTGTTGCATCATAATATAATGAAGTAACACAGTATATGGAGGTTTATTTATGGCTGATTCCAAAGAGATTAATATTATACTTGGCAGAAATATTAAATATATGAGAAACCGACGTGGTCTTACAAGAGAAAGACTGGCGGAAAAAATCAATCTTTCCCCACGCTTCCTTGCAGATGTTGAAAGCGGAAAGGTGGGAGTATCCCTGTCTACCCTTAAAAATCTAAGCGGTGCTCTTAATATATCTGCCGATTATCTCCTTGGCATATCAGAGTTTAACAGAAAAAATCTGTACATTAATTCCATCGAAAATAAGGTAAGGGATATGAGTGACAATACTCTTAAAAACCTTGATAAAATACTGGATTTTATTGTTAAGATAGAAAATGCGGATGAGTGATAATTAATAAACCTAGGGGTTATGAGCAATATTGTATGCTTTACAAACTCTGATGAGATAAACGGATATCTGAACAATGTATAGGCTAAGGCTTGGGTTATAGGTCTGTCCACAAAGGACGACAAGCGGTCTGATATGTATGTGTTAATGGTTTGGTTAAGATTAGTTTGGCTTTTGCACCTATGATGGTTAGAAAGGTACTGACAAAGTAGAGCCTGAAGGTTTGATATAGGAATAAAGTGAGCTAAAACACAAAAAGCTGCTGTAAATTAACGCAGCAGCTAAATTAAGCTGTAAAAGTCAGTTATCCTTTTTCCAGTGTTTAAGTGTAGGCAAAAGCTTTGAAAAATGCTCACGCACCTGTTCGCTGCTCCAGTTTTTGTTTGATATATTATCTGTGAGGAAGTCTAAGAGTGAATCTAAATCATTATATAGAAATTTACCGTCGCTATAGCACCATTTGCAGTAATCTTCATTAAAGCTGTTGTCCTTCTCCCTGCTTATAAAGCTGTCATCGGTAAGGGGCATACCACAGCACTGGCAAATAAGCTGCTGTGGTGAGTCTAGCAGAGTGTTTATGGATATATTAAAGGTTTTGGAAATAAGCTTTAAGGCTTCGGTATTAGGTGAGGTTTCGCCCGTTTCCCAGCGTGAAATTGCCTGTCTTGTAACAAAAAGCCTTTGTGCCATTTCATCCTGTGTAAGGTTGTTTGAGATACGCAGGTTTTTAAGTATTTCTGATGTATGCATATACAACGCCTCCTTTATGCATTTATTATAGTATGTTTTCGGTATATGGTCAAGCAACACACTGTTGCATATGTTACCAACCACCGAGCCTTGGGGTCAGCTCATCTGACGTGTTGCAACCCCGTAGGGCAACCTTATTGAGATTGGTTCGCTTGTGAGGTTATTGTATATCTAATGCCTTGACAAATCTGCTCTCTTGTGATAGGATAATTCTGGTTACAGACTGTGAAAAGGAGAGTAAGCAAAAGCATACGCTACAGAGAGCTGCTGTTGTTGAGAGGCAGTGCGGATTGGTTTGCCGAACATGGCCTTGGAGTCACACACCGACTGCACCGTTTGATGCACAGGCTGTGTCGGGCACGCCCGTTAAAGCGTCGAAGTATTAATGTACTTGCAGAGGTTTGGGCTGTAAAGCTTAAACGAATTAAGGTGGTATCACGAGTTATGCTCTCGTCCTTAAACAGGATGGGAGCTTTTATATTTATAAGGAGGATTTAAAATGAGTAAAGGTAAGTATTATATGACAACAGCCATTGCCTACACGTCAGGCAAGCCGCATATAGGCAATACCTATGAGATTGTGCTGGCTGACAGTATTGCACGCTTTAAGCGTAAGGAGGGATATGATGTATTCTTCCAGACAGGTACCGATGAGCATGGACAGAAGATTGAGGAAAAGGCCGCAGCAGAGGGTATCTCTCCAAAGCAGTATGTTGATAAGGTTTCAACGGAAATCAAGCGTATCTGGGATTTAATGAACACCTCCTACGATAAGTTTATCCGTACCACCGACGCCGATCATGAGGCACAGGTACAGAAGATTTTTAAAAAGCTTTATGACAAGGGTGATATATATAAAGGACACTATGAGGGAATGTATTGTACTCCCTGTGAATCCTTTTGGACAGAATCTCAGCTTGTGGACGGTAAGTGCCCAGACTGCGGACGTGAGGTGCATCCCGCAAAGGAGGAGGCTTATTTCCTTAAGCTGAGCAAGTATGCCGATAGGCTTATTGAGCATATCAATACTCATCCCGAGTTTATCCAGCCTGTTTCACGTAAGAATGAAATGATGAATAACTTTTTACTCCCCGGTTTGCAGGATTTATGTGTATCACGTACCTCCTTTAAGTGGGGTATCCCTGTAGATTTTGATAATAAGCACGTTGTATATGTATGGCTTGATGCACTTACAAACTACATTACAGGTGTAGGTTATGACTGTGACGGTAATAATACGGATCGCTTTAAGATAAACTGGCCTGCTGACTTGCATTTAATAGGTAAGGATATTATCCGTTTCCATACTATTTACTGGCCAATTATCCTTATGGCATTGGATTTACCTTTGCCAAAGCAGGTGTTCGGTCATCCTTGGCTTTTAAGAGGAGAGGGCAGCAATGTTGTAAAAATGAGTAAGTCCAGAGGTAATGTAATTTATGCAGATGATTTAGCTGAGGTGTTTGGTATTGATGCGGTACGTTACTTTGTATTGCACGAAATGCCTTTTGAAAATGACGGTATTGTATCATGGGAATTAATTGCCGACAGATATAATTCAGACCTTGCCAACGTGCTCGGTAACCTTGTAAACCGTACAGTATCAATGTCGAATAAGTATTTTGACGGCATTGTAGCAGATAAGGGAGCAGCAGAAGCTTTTGATGAGGATTTAAAAGCTGTTTGTACTGCTGTACGTGATAAAGCAGTTGAAAAAATGGAAAAGCTGCGTGTAGCGGATACTATTACAGAAATCTTTACCTTATTTAAGAGATGTAATAAATATGTTGACGAAACCGAGCCATGGGTACTTGCAAAGGATCCTGAAAAGGCTGACAGACTTTCAACGGTGCTTTACAACCTTGTAGAGGGTATTACAATAGGTGCTAGTCTTTTAGAGCCATTTATGCCCGAAACAGCACAGAAAATTGTTAAGCAGCTTAATACAGAGCTTCGCGCTTTTGATGAGCTTGATAAGTTTGGACTGCATCCGTCAGGCACAAAGGTTACTGAAAAGCCTGATATGCTTTTTGCCCGTCTTGATATGAAGGATGTACAGGCTCATGCAGATAAGGTTGCACAGGCACAGATTAAGGAGGCACAGGCTGAGGAGGCCGCAAATCAGCCAAAGGCAGAGCCTATAACCATTGATGATTTTGCAAAGATAGAGCTTAAGGTGGGTAAGGTGCTTGAATGTAAAAAGGTTGAGGGTGCAGACAAGCTGCTTCAGTCACGGATACAGATTGGAAATGAGGTACGTACTATTATTTCGGGAGTTGCCAAGTGGTATAAGCCTGAGGAAATGGTGGGTAAAAACGTTGTGGTTGTTACAAACCTGCCTCCACGTAAAATGAGAGGTGTTGTGAGCGAGGGTATGATACTTGCGGCGTCTGATGATGAGGGTAATTTAAAGGTAGTTACCACAGACGGTGATATTAAGTCAGGCAGTGAGGTAGGCTGATGATATACGAAACCCATGCACATTATGATGATGAGCGTTTTGCAGACAGCAGGGACGAGCTTTTGGCGGCTCTCCCTGCAAATAATATTTACAGGGTTATTAATGTAGGCGCTGATATGCCCTCCTCAAGAGCGAGTATTGCCCTTGCAGAGAAATATCCTTATATATACGCTGCCGTTGGTGTTCACCCTCATGATGTAAGCAATATGACGGAAAAGGATATTACTGAGCTCAGAGAGCTATCAAAGCATGAAAAGGTGCTTGCCATAGGCGAAATAGGGCTTGATTATCATTACGATATTGAATATAAGGCGCAGCAGCATTATTGGTTTAAGCGCCAGTTGGAGCTTGCTGAGGAGGTAAAGCTCCCAATAATAGTACATTCAAGGGAGGCGTCACAGGATACCTTTGATATAATCTCGTCATCACAGGTCAGGAGGGGCGTTATACATGCGTACTCAGGCGGCGTTAAAATGGCAGAGGATTATATTGCTATGGGATTTTATATCGGAGTAGGCGGAGTTGTTACATTTAAGAATGCAAAAAAACTGGTTGAGGTGGTAAAAAACATCCCTATTGAGAGAATTTTGCTGGAAACAGATTCGCCATATTTATCTCCTGAGCCTTTAAGAGGTACATGTAATAATTCACAAAATATCAAATATATAGTTCAAAAAATTAGTGAGATTAAACAAATAAGTCCTGATTTTATTATCGAAACAACTCGGAAAAGCGCAGAATGTCTTTTCGACAGAAAAAAAGTTGTTGCATAAATGTTACGAATGTGTTAAAGTATATGTTGCAAGCGAGTTAACAAGAGTGTGCTCCCCACGGGCACATTCTTAAATTTACGCTTTTTAACACAAAAAATTAAAAATATGGTTGATTAAATACAACTGTAGAGGATTTTCGGTAAAAAATATTGCAATTTTTTACAGTAGCAATTTAAGAAAATATTAAATTTGTTTCAAAATTGTTGCGAAAGTCCAAAGGAGGAAATATTTATGTCGAAATATTTATGTAACACAACAATTCATTTACGTGCGCTTATCATAGCTATTATAGCTCTTACTGTTATGAGCATGGGCAGCGTTGCAAAGGCGGCTGAAACAGGTGCAAGAGGTATCAGAGTTATAATAGACGGTGAAAGCACCTATTATGAAACAACGGAAAAGACTGTTGGCGCTTTCCTTGCCAATGAAAATATTGAGGTATCTGAGGAAGATATAATCAATGTGGATATGGATGCGGAAATCACGAACAGTATGCGTATAGTAATTGATAAGCCTTTTGAGGTTATGGTTTCTATTGACGGCGGTGAGTATGAGATTGTTGAAACAAACGAGGAAACTATCGGTAAGCTTATAGTTCAGCTTCGTGAAAGTAATCCTGATATCGATTACCAGACTGCTGACGGCTTTAGCTCAAGCACAAAGCTTGAGGCAGGTACAAAAATTGACCTTTTATCCGTTACAAGCAAAACCTTTACAAAGACGGAAAGCATACCTTTTGAAACAAAGAATGTTGACAGTGATGAACATTATGTGGGTGAAACCCATATTGTTCAGGAGGGTGCCGATGGCGAAAAAGTTATTACAATGAAGTCTGTTTATGTAGGCGGTACTCTTAAGGAAACCTATTCAATAGACAGCAACATTGTTAAGGTACCTGTTGATAAGATTATTGAAAACGGTACAAAGGAAAAGCCTGAGCCTGTTAAGGCAGCACCTGTCGCAAGCGGCAATACAATTAATGGCTATAACTACAGCAGTGTTATTACAATGAGTGCAACCGCTTATTGTCCCTGCAAAAAGTGCTGTGGTAGCGGTGCAAAGGGTATTACTGCCAGCGGTATGAAGGCAGGTTACGGCGTTGTTGCTGTTGACAAAAGGGTTATTCCTCTTGGTACAAAGCTTTATGTTGAGGGTTACGGCTATTGTATAGCGGCAGATACAGGCAGTGCAATTAAGGGCAACAGAATTGACCTTTGCTATGATACACATTATTCTGCTCTTAATTCCGGCTATGGTCACACACCTGTTAAGGTTTATATTTTGGAATAATTTTAAAATAGGGCTTAACAAAACCGACTTTAATAATCGGCTTTGTTAAGCCCTTATTTTTTTATAACTGTCAGAGATTGATAATAGTTTAAAAATGTAGTATAATCGTAAAAAATGATAAAGGGAAGTGTATACTTATGGAAATAACAAGACCTAAAAATATAAATCCTAAAATAATGGCGCTTATTGATAGTATTGAAAGAATAATAATCGGAAAAAGAAAAGTAATTGAGCTTGTGATAGCTGCCATGCTGTCAAAGGGACATGTGCTTATTGAGGATGTACCGGGGGTTGGTAAAACTCAGCTTGTGTCGGCACTTGCACGTTCCTGTGGAGGCACCTTTGGCAGAATTCAGCTTACACCAGATATTATGCCTTCTGATATAACAGGCTTTTCAATGATTAATACCGTAACTCATGAAACAGAGTTCAGAAAGGGTGCTGCATTCTGTAATTTTCTACTTGCAGATGAAATTAACCGTGCTTCGCCTAAATCCCAGTCAGCTTTGCTGGAAATTATGGAGGAGGGGCAGGTAAGTATGGACGGTGTAACCCACAGTATGCCTCAGCCTTTTATGGTGCTTGCAACTCAAAACCCTGTGGAAACCTATGGTACCTATCATCTGCCTGAAGCACAGATGGACAGATTTATCATGAAAATTAGCGTCGGTTATCCTGGCAGAGAAAATGAGCTTGCAATTTTACACCGTGATGAGCAGGTTACTCCTAAAAATCTTACGGAGGTTATATCCTGTGAGGATATAATTGAGCTTATTGAAGCGGTAAAGAGTGTCAGGTGCAGCAAAAGCCTTGAGGAGTATATCGTGGATATAGTTGAGGCTACAAGAAATGTCGATTATATCAGGCTTGGCGCAAGCCCCAGGGCAAGTATTGCAGTGTATAAGACAGCAAAGGCTTATGCACTGATTTCAGGCAGAGAATACGTTATACCTGATGACATAAAGCTGCTTGCACCATATGTGATCTCACACAGGATTATTCTGACGCCGAAGGGCAGAGCCTCTTTGGGAGGTACTGCGGAAGCTGTCAAAAAAATTCTGGAAACGGTTAATGTGCCTGTTGAGTAGATGTATACTTGTCCGAAAAAATAATTTAGTCAGGGCTTTTAATATTCCGTTCCGCTACGCACTTATATAAATGTCATTGGTTTTATAACGGTTTGGGTGATACACTTATGAGGATAAAAGCAAAAATTAAGGAAATTTTAAATTATCTTGCTTCAATTGGTCTGGCACTGGTCTTTGCCTTATATTTAAGCGGGCGCGTGGGTTGGTTTCTGGTGCTTGTGTTTCTGCTGGCGCCCGTAATATCTTTTGTAATGACTGTGGTTTTTATCAGATGCGTTACGGTTGCAGGTCAGTTAAGGTCGGGCATTATAGGCAAGGGCGAGGTATGTGAAATGTATATAAGGGTAAAAAACCGCTGCTTTATGCCCTCACCCCATATTGCTATTGAGATGTGGGATAATGCTTATATAAGATGCAGTGAAAAAAAGTTTTATCTGTCGATTATGCCACTTTCATCAGAGCAGTTTACAGCGGAGTTTTATGCTCAAATATGCGGTAATGCCTGTATAGGCATAAAATCGGTTATGATATACGATTATTTGGGTCTGTTTTCCTTTAAAATTAAAAACATTGATATGGACAAGCTGAGGGGCTTTGTTAAGATAATCCCCGATATAGCGGATATATGTGACGGAGAGGAGCTTGTAAAAAGTATTATTGGGGCTTCTGACAATGCCGATGACAGTGAAGATACAGTGGAAAACAATACATACGGCTTTGGAGGCTTTCCGGGCTATGACAACAGGGAATATGTACCGGGAGATCCTCTTAAGCGTATTAACTGGAAGCTTTCGGCAAAAAGAAACAGACTGCTTATCAGGCTTGATGATGAGGTACAGGGCTTATCTGTTTCTGTAGTACTGGATAATACATTCAGGACAAGGGAGCTTAATATTAGTAATATTCCGCAGAGTATTTCAGGTAACTGTGCAGAGGAGGAGCTTATACCTCTTACGGCTCAGGCTGCCATTGAGTCCTCCCTTGGCATAGTACGCACTCTTGTGAAATTGGGATATGGGGTAAATTATTTTGTGGAAATGGGTAGCGGTTGGGAAAAGTATGTTATTGTCGATGAAAAGGGGCTTATGGAGCTTAGTCTGGCTTTGGCAGGCTACAGCTTTACCAATAAGGAAGAAACGTCACGCTTTCCCTATGATGAAATTGCATCAGAAAGGGGCAGGGTATCGGTATTTTGTACTCCCTTTGTTGATAATGAGCTTAAAAATATTATGTCACGATTTTACGGCGGTAAAAATCAGCTGAATACGCTGGTATATTCGGTTGTCAAAGAGGACGGTGATTAATATGAGGAAAGGATTACTTGCTTTTTTTAGGGAAAAACTGAGGATGCTTTTTCCGTTTGTTCTATCTGTTGTACTTTCCTCGGCAGTATTTTCAATTTACGGTATTTCTGTTATATCCCTGTGGACCCTTGCAATAATATTGATTTGCGGCGTGGTATTTGTTTTGTGTGAGTTTGTAAATATATACAGGGGCAGCAGTCGAATATATCTTACACTTATAATACTTATTGATGTTTTGTTGTTTATACACCTGTTAGGAGGGAACGTATACCGAAAGGAATTTTTACAATGGTTTTTTGAAGCGGGCTCCGGCATTACTGTACGTTTAGACTTTCTGCTTGCTTTACTTGCAGGCTTTCCTGTTTTTTTCAGCCTTACAGTATATTACTTTACCAATATACAGTACAGAATGTCATTTTTAACCTTGCTCAGTCTTTTTCCCTGTGTGCTTTATGTAAAGGTAATTGCGGAAATAAATAATGTTTATCTTATAATTATAGCATTGCTTAACCTGATAATTTTTGTGCTTCACAGGATTATTAAAGGTGCCGCAGGTGCAAGGATGATAGGCGGCAAAAGCTTTGTTTTGTCGGTTGGGTTGTTTGCTTTTATTCTTCTAATAACGGCATCGGCAATACCCAAGGAAAGCCAGGCAAGGTATTACAGCAGCTTTGAGCGTATTTTTATCAGCGGCAATACAAGTATTATTATGGGAGAAAATTATTCGGATATTAATGATGTATCGGGCAATGCGGATAACTATGAGGATATGCAAAACAGGCAGATGTACACTGTTTTTGGCGAAAATGTACCCTATCTGAAGCGCCAGAATTTCTATTACTATGATTTTGAAAATGACAGGTGGTATTCTGACGAAAATAGTTTTACCTTGCACTCCACCACCGAGAAATGGTATGAGGAGCATGC
>CALIRN010000119.1 GCA_938042265.1 uncultured Eubacteriaceae bacterium | reverse complement strand
GGTACGGGTACAAATGTACAAAATAAGCTTATAGCTGCACATCATCTTGATTGTCCTTGGCGACCAAGCGACCTTGAGCAGCGTAACGGTCGTATTATAAGGCAGGGTAATACCAATCCACAGGTTGACATATACAACTATGTTACAAAGGGTACGTTTGATGCCTATTTATATCAGCTTGTAGAAAATAAGCAAAAATTTATTTCGCAGATTATGACATCAAAATCTCCTGCACGCTCCGCTGAAGATGTGGATGAAAGCGTACTGAGCTATGCTCAGATAAAGGCTCTTGCATCAGGTGACCCCAAAATAAAAGAAAAAATGGATTTGGAAATTGAGGTTTCACGGTTAAGAACCGTGTATGCAGGCTATCAAGAGGAAAGACGGGTTATGCAAACCAATATAACGCAAGAATATCCCCAAAGGATACAGCAGCTTCAGGAGCGTATTAATGGCTGTAAAAAGGATATTGAAGCAGCAAGCCGTACATCACAAACCGATAATTTCTCTCCTATGACTATTTATGGCCAAGGCACTTTTACTGACAAAAAGGAAGCAGGGGAGGCTTTGCTTGCAGTTCGTAAACCGGGACTTATAGGTGATTACAGAGGTTTTAAAATATTTCTTGGTTTTAATAACATTACAAAAGAACTCAATCTTATACTGAGTTTAAACACATCACACACAATTGAACTGGGCAAGGATGCCTTAGGCAATATAACCCGTATAGACAATGCCATCAACGGCATCGGCAAGGAGCTTAACAATTACGAATTGAGGCTTGAAAAAGTCCTTGAACAGCTTGCAGCGGCAAAAGAAGAAGTAAACAAGCCCTTTCCGCAAAAGGAGGAATTAGCAGAAAAGGAAAGACGTCTTGAAGTGCTTGATAAGGAGCTGACTATTGATAAAGCAGAACCCGAAAACGCTGCTCCCGAACAGACACATACCGATTTGACAAAAAGAAGTACAGAAATTACTCTGTGATAAATTTTGTTGACATAATTTTAAGTATGCGGTATAATAATAACATAGAGCAGAGATGCTAAAAAAGCGGTGTACCCTACCGTTAAGTGGGAGCTAAATTGCCTGAATATTACATAAATATGACAGGAGCAGTTTAATACCTGCCCCTGTCAATCACAACTTATTCGCCATATAAATATTATAGCGTTAAATATTTCCTAGCTAGCTCTTCACTTTACCCAAGAGGAATTCATTCCTCTTGGGTGCTTTTTTCAACCTTTAAACTTTCAACATCAACCCCTAACACCTCAGCAATTCTTTTTAATCCATCAATTTTAGGATT
>CALIRN010000118.1 GCA_938042265.1 uncultured Eubacteriaceae bacterium | reverse complement strand
GTTGTTGTTTCCGTATCAGCCTCAGCGGATGAAGCATCAGCCGTTGTTGCCTCCGTACCCTCGCCGCCACTGTTTGCACAGCCGGTAAACGCCATTGCCAACAAAGCCGCAGCTGCAAAAATTAACGCAAGTCTTTTTTTCATTTTATTCAGTCCTTCCTCATATTAATAATGCTATGTTAGCATATTTTAAAAAAATAAACAAGTGTAAAAAACTATTTCCACTTTGGCAACAGGTCGCTATCCTGCATAGCCTTTATTGTAACCAAAATTATGGGACCTATGATAAAGCCAAAAAGTCCGAAAATTTTAAGCCCTATAAATATCGACATAAGGGTGGCAAGAGGATGCAGCCCTATCTGATTGCCCAATATCCTAGGTTCAAGCATCTGCCTTACTATAATAACAATTATATCAATAACTGCAAGACCTATTGCCATTTTATAATTGCCTACAATAATTGAATATACACACCATGGCCAGAATATTGCACCGCTGCCGAATACAGGCAATGCGTCAACTATACTTATTAATATACCAAGCAGCAGAGCATAGGGAGATTGTAAAATGGAAAGACCTATTACACATATAACAGAAACTATGCACATCAAAGTACATTCCGCCTTTATATATCCGCCTATGGCATTAAGTACACCTTTTTTTGCAACGCCTATTCTTCGCCTGACAGGTTTTGGCATTTGACGCACAAAAAATCTCTCAACCTTTTTTCTGTCACAAAGCAAAAAGAAAGCACATATAAGTCCAAGCAGCGTAACAAACAGTGTATTTGGCAAAAATTTAACTACCTCAACAGAGCCCGCTTTTACACCGTTGCCCAAAAGACCGGTTATCATAACTATAAGTGAGTCCAGCAGCTTATCCGAGCTTTCACGCATACTTTCAGGCAGGATATTAATATACTCTGCCATACTGTCCTGTAATCTGCGGATTGTAGCCACCGTATTGCTTACAAGCTCCGGCGAATTTTCTATAAACGCCTTACCCTCATTTATTATCTTGGAAACAAGGCTTGAGCCCAAAAATACGATAACAAATATCATAATCACCATTGACAGTATTGAGGACAACGGTACAGGCAGCTTAAACCTTTTATGCAGAAAGCCCGATACAGGCGATAAAATAAGACAAATAATATACCCTAAAATAAGAGGTGCAAAATATCCTGATAAATACTTTACAAAAATATAAATAAAAGCAATAAATATTGCAAAATGTACTATTTTATCAATATCCTCTTTATTTTCCAGATAAAATTCTTTCATACCGCAGCCCTCCCCGATACAGCTTACAGAAATAAATTTCCCACAAACCATTATACAGTTAATAGAGTAAATCAATTACACCTGTTTGTCAATGCCAAATAATTAAAAATAAGTTAAGAATTCATTTTTTAAGCCTTACAATTAAAATATTTGAAACAATACGTATATCGTGTGTATATTGCCGTAATATATTAATGCACCTCATAGCTTTTCTTTGGAGTGCATTTTTACTTTAATTTAAAACATTATATTCTCCATAAAATATATTTATATTAAAATTCGACATAATTCTGAAACACATTACACTGTAAATACCCATCATTAAACATATAATTGTTTTGTATTCAAAAAAGTACATAGTAAAGGAGATAAAGAATTATGTCAATTTTAAAAGAATATTTTAGCCAAGAGCTATACCGTAAACGTAGGGAACTAAATTTAACTCAGGAGAAAATGGCTGAAATATGTTACATATCCCGCAGGCAATATATAGATTTGGAAAACGGACTGCGGTTACCTACATTTAAAACCCTTGTAGGTATTACAATAGCAACCGACTTTGATTTTAATAAATACGTTTCCCTATTATCGGAGCACGATTATAACCCTTTGGACGGAGACAGTACCGCCTGAAAATTTTCACTTTTAAATGGAGCGGTTATCTGCCCCTCAGACTGTCAATTAAAGCTTTTTGACTGTCTGAGGGGCACACAGTTCCCTTTGTAAAAAATAACATTTATCAACATGTCCTCTTTTTGACGCATTAATCCATGCAATTACCGCTTGAATTTCCGCATATAAAAACAGCACTGTCCTATTAAAACAGTGCAGTTTTATCTGAAACAATATTCTATTCTGCCGCAAACTTAAATTCGCTGTTAAGCGTTTTCTGTACTACGTTGCTAGCATCATTTGCTGTTATTATGCCATCGTCATTCACATCGCAATAGGTATAATCATAATTTTCAACACCTGCAAACGCCTTATTTAACGAATACTGCAATATTGCTGCCGCATCATTTGCGGTAAGAGTGTTGCTTTTATCGGCATCACCCCATAAAATTACCGGCTTTTTTTCCTCAATTTCTATAATCCAGCCTCTTGCCTTTGCATTTATACAATCATCCCAAGTACCATCGGACGTAATGCAGGCATAATCCTGAATGCCCTCATAATTATCGGGCTGCCCCTCCGCCCAGTTAGTATAATTAACAGCTTCGCCTGTTACCCACTCAAAGCTGCCCTCTTCCTTTTCGTCGGATAAACCTATATACATCCCCTCATTTGCCAATTTACTGACAACAGCATTCTCCTCCTCTGAGGTTATTACAGCCAGGTGCCCGCCCATATATTCAGCAACGCACTTTGCCGCAGAATATGGCATTTTGTTATAGGTTGAGGAATATCTGCTGCCGTTAAACACTATTGTCCTTGCATAAGAAAATGGCTGCATCGGTATTTCCAATATAAAGCCTGTTTTGTCTGCACTATCGTTGCCGTAAATGCTGCCACTGATTGAACTTACATAATACCGTCTGTCCTGTATAAGCTCAACAATTTCATCTATAACCTCATTATCCTT
>CALIRN010000117.1 GCA_938042265.1 uncultured Eubacteriaceae bacterium | reverse complement strand
GTTTGCAAGCCTTATAACTAATTTTGATCATTGGATTGCCTTTGTGCTGCTGGTACTTATAGGCAGCAGTATGATTAAGGAGGCTATGGGTGAGGCAGAGGAGCTTAATGCTTCATTTACATTTAAGGTTATGCTTCCCCTTGCTGTTGCAACCAGTATTGATGCTTTGGCTGTGGGTGTAAATTTTGCATTCCTTAACCTTGGGCTTAAAGGTATTACAATTTCTGTTATATCAATTGGAGTAATTACATTTGTCCTTTCGGCAGTGGGGGTTAAAATAGGGAATATTTTTGGACTTAAGTATAAAGCAAAGGCGGAAATTTTCGGTGGTGCTGTGCTGATTTTAATTGGCTGTAAGATACTTGCGGAGCATCTCGGTTTTCTCGGTTAATAAAAAATGCAAACTCATTATGTTAAGCAGTCATATATAAGCATAACCCGTGAAATTTTTCACGGGTTATTTTATAATTTTATTTAAAAGTTGAAATAGTTCTTATCCTCAGGAGCGATATCCTTCCTCGCATTAGGTTGAAAAACCGTTTTTATCAAACCTTATGAAAAACAGCATTTCTTCCGATGTTCCAAAAAAACTCTTTTCAGTTTCCCTTATCGTGTATCCACATCGGCAGTTTCTGTATAAATCATATTCACTTTCAGGCATTCCCGTACAATCAAAGGAACCGTATTTGTTTATGATTTCTGCTGATGTTTTCCCAATGAAGTCCTCTGCATTATACTTGGATGCACATCCAACAAGGGACAGTATTAAACAAATACAAGCAAGGATTGTTGCAATACATATTCTCATATGTTTTCATCCCTTACAAATTAACATTGCCATACAATATTGTTATGGTTGACCAAAATAATGTTAGGCTTTCCCTTAGCGAATACATTAGCTGATTTCAAATTCCGGTTTATAAATAAATTTATTATAGCAATAATGTTAAAAAAGCCAAAGAATGAAGAAAAGTAAAGCCGTTTTTGACATAAACATCAAAAGTAGCTTTCCTAATACTTAATACATCGCACTTACACTTAAAGAGCCTGCCTTTTTATTATCGGTAGGTAAGCTTTGATGCCACTATGTTTTGTACGGTGGTATGCAGCTCGTTAAGCTCCTCCTTGTTTAAGTTATCCGTGTAAATGGGCTTATGGATATAAAGTTTAATATCTCCTGACCCTATACGGTTATTATTGCCCTCAAACAGCTTATAGGTGCCGTCTATGGTAACGGGAACAATGGGTACTTTGGACTTGATTGCAAGCTTAAAGCTGCCTGCTTTAAATTCAGTCATGGGTCCGCCCTTACTGCGTGTGCCCTCAGGGAAAATTACCATGGAATATCCGCACTTAAGTAGCTTTATGCCCTCAATTATTATCTGCATGGACTGCTTCATATCCTCTCTGTCCATAAAAAGACAGTTAATCTGCTTCATCCAGCGGCTTATAAAGGGTACGTTGCCAAGCTCCTTTTTGGCTATGAAGCCCTTTGGTACGGGTATTTGAGAAAGCAAAAGAGGTATGTCAAAATTGCTCTGATGGTTTGAAACAAACAACATTGCTCCCTCCTTTGGCAGATTTTCCTCTCCGTAAACAGAAATATTGGCTTTTGTGGACTTCATAACAATAGTTGCCCACCATTGTACGGTATTGTAGGCAAATTTTTCGTGCTCCTGAAATTTCCCTGCCTTAAGCATTTTATTTGCCTTCCATATTTTAGGCTCACAAATAAGCAAAAAAGTAAACAATTGAAATAACCATAATATAGTTTTCAGCATAAAAAGTATCTCCCTTGCAAAAAAAATCTTTTTATAATATAAAAAGTATGTTATAATAAATAAAAGAAATATTGGATATATATTCTCAGCTATAGTATACAATGGATTTATAAAAAATTAAAGAGTTTTTTTTAGGAGGGTATTTTATGCTGCCAAATGAAGCTTGGTTACAGATTATGAAGGGCTTATCAAAGGAAAAGGTTGAGTTTAAAACCGGCTCAAATAAGCTTAATGAAATACAGAAAAGTTTTTTTGCAAAGTTTGAGATAGACAGGCTTGTATTTTCGGGTATGCCGGGTATGTTTGGATATGAGCCTATTGAAGAACCAATAGAGGTTGACTATGTGGAGTTTGCAAGTGTGTTCCCCATGTATTTCAGTAAAATGAGGTTTGCAGGCTCCAATAACGATATTATGAAGAACAGCAAATACATATTTCCGGTAATAAAAAAATACATTGTTGACGCCGTAAATGACAGCGGAAGTATGCTTGATACTGCTGAAAAGCCTAAGGATGACGATGATCAGAGCAAGAAAAATCAGCTTAATAAAAAGAATTTTATGAGCGGCTTTTAATGAGGTTTATTTATGAAGGAAAGAGAAATTGCACTTTATGCCATTACGGATATTTTAAGTGAAAAAGGATATAACAATATAGTACTCAGAAAGACCCTTAATAAGAATTACAGGCTTTCCATAGTTCAGAGGGGCTTTGTTACGGAGCTTGTTAACGGTACATTGAGAAATCTTATAAATATTGATTATGTTATAGGCTGCTTTTCAAAAACACCCTGCAGTAAAATGAAGCCTGTGGTGCTTAATACTCTGCGCCTTGCGGTGTATCAGATTATTTATATGGACAAGGTGCCTGACAGCGCAGCCTGTAATGAGGCGGTTGCTTTTATTAAGAAGAAGGGGCTTGCAGGCCTGTCGGGCTTTGTAAACGGTGTTTTAAGGAATGTTGCAAGAAATAAGGCTTACGTAAAATATCCTGATGAAAAAAACAATCCTGTTGAGTTTTTATCAATAAAATATTCATATCCCCGTTGGATAATTGAATACTGGCTTAAGGAATTTGATTATGAACGCGTTTTTGAAATGTGTGCGGAAAACAGCCTTGCACCGCGTGTTGGTATTTGTATCAACAAAAACAGGACTAACCGTCAGGAGCTTAAAAAGCTGCTTGCGGAGGATAATATTGCAGTAACGGACGGCTGTATATCCAACGACAGCCTTTATATATCAAAAACAAGCGATATTACAATGGCAAAGGCATATCAAAGCGGTATGTTCCATATTATGGATGAAAGCTCTATGCTTGCGGTTAAGGTGCTTGACCCAAAGCCGGGAGATACTGTAATTGACGTGTGCGCTGCACCGGGCGGCAAAAGCTTTTACTGTGGTTATCTTATGGAAAATAAAGGTAAAATAATTGCAGGCGATGTTCATGAGCATAAAATTAACCTGCTGACCGAGGGTGCCGAAAGATTGGGACTTGATATTATTAAGCCAATATTATCGGATGCTTCTGTATTTAATGGAAATTATGCGGATACGGCGGACTGTCTTATAGCTGACGCACCATGCTCAGGTCTTGGACTTGTAAAGAAAAAGCCCGATATTAAATACAATAAAACCTATGAGGATATATTAAACCTTGTACGGCTGCAAAGAGAAATATTAAAGGAAAGCGCAGCTTATGTAAAGGTTGGAGGAACGCTGGTATATTCTACCTGTACAGTTTCCGTTAAAGAAAATGCTGAAAATGTAAAGTGGTTTCTGGAAAACTTTGATTATGAAGCTGTTGATATATCTGCCTTGCTGCCTGATAATATTAAATGCGACACGGCAAAGCACGGGTATATACAGATTTTGCCCGGAGATTTTGGAACAGACGGCTTTTTTATTGCTAAATTTGTGAGGAAAAGCTGATGGAAAAAACGGATATAAGGAGCTTTACTCTGGATTTGCTTACTGCGGAGCTTGAAAAATTGGGCGAAAAGCCTTTCAGGGCAAAGCAGATATTTGAATGGTTGCACGGCAGGCAGGCTGAAAGCTTTGCTGAAATGACAAATATCTCCAAGCAGTTAAGGGATAGGCTTGGACAGATATACTATATCAGCAATTTAAAGACAGTTGAAAAACTGGTATCAAATCAGGATAATACAATAAAATACTTGTTTGACATAGGTAATAATACTATAATTGAAAGTGTATTTATGTCCTACAGCTATGGAAATGCTGTTTGTGTTTCATCTCAGGCGGGGTGCAGGATGGGCTGCTCCTTTTGTGCATCAACTGTTGACGGACTTGAAAGAAACCTGCTTGCAGGGGAAATGGCGGGACAGATTTATAAAATACAGAAGGATACTGGAAAGAGAGTGTCAAACGTTGTTATTATGGGCAGTGGTGAGCCTCTTGATAATTATGATAATGTGATTGATTTTCTTCATATTATAAACAGTGATAAGGGACTTGGCATAGGTATGAGGCATATAACACTGTCAACCTGTGGACTAGCAGATAAAATATATGACCTTATGGAGCTTAGACTACAAATTACTCTTGCAATTTCTCTTCACGCACCAAATGATGAAATAAGACAAAGGATAATGCCTGTGGCAAAAAAATATTCTGTAAATGAGGTTATAAAGGCGGCAAAAAAATACGCCGATGTTACCAAAAGGCGTGTAACCTATGAATATTCGCTTATAAATGGCGTAAATGACAGTGCTGAAAATGCAAGGGAGCTTGCCTCAAGGCTTCAAGGCTCTATGTGTCATGTAAACCTTATCCCCGTAAACGATGTGAAGGAAAATAATTATATACGCAGCAGTGATAACCGTATAAGGGCTTTTGCAGCGGTTCTGGAGGAAAATTCCATTGAGGTAACCGTCAGGCGAAGGCTGGGCAGCGATATAAATGCTGCCTGCGGTCAGCTTAGAAAGAGATACAAGGATAGCAGAGGTGTTTAGATGCGAGGTATTGGTAAAACCGATGTAGGCAGAGTCAGAGCTAATAACGAGGACTCTATATTTATTAAAAATGAGCCTTTAGGCGTACTTCCCAATTTATATGTGGTTGCCGACGGTATGGGTGGACATAAGGCGGGAGAGGTGGCAAGCAGTCTTGCAATAAGATACTGTTGCGACTATCTTAACTCCGTAGAGGTCTGCCGCGGTGAAATACTGGATACACTTATTGATGCAGTTAGGTTTGCCAATGCAAAGGTGCATGAATTCAGCAAAAGTGATGAAAGCTGTTCCAATATGGGTACTACCTTTGTGGGCTGTTCCGTTGCCGGTAATACTGCATACATAGTTCACGTGGGCGACAGCAGACTTTACAGGGTAGGCAGTGATTATCTTGAGCAAATAACTACCGACCATTCTTACGTTGAGGAAATGGTAAGGGCAGGCAAGCTTACCCACGAGGAGGCTGAAAACCACCCTGACAGAAATATTATCACAAGAGCAGTAGGCACAAATGATAATGTTGAGGCGGATGGAATTGTGCTTAATGTTAACAGCGGTGATATTCTGCTTATATGCAGTGACGGTCTTAACACTATGCTGAAGGATGACAGAATACTTGATATTATAAAGGATTCCGGATGCAGCCTTGAACAAAGGTTAGATAAGCTTATTGACAGCGCAAATGAAAATGGCGGCAGAGATAATATATCCGCAATACTTATTGACTTTGGGGAGGGGAGCGAGTTATGAAACTGAAACCCGGAACACTTGTTAATGACAGATATACAATAATAGAACAGATTGGCTGTGGGGGCATGGCTATTGTTTACAGGGCTAAGGATGAAAAGCTGGACAGGGATGTTACCTTTAAGGTGCTTAAAGAAGAGCATTTGACCGACAACGAGTTTATTAAAAGGTTTAATGTTGAGGCAAGGGCTGCTGCAAAGCTTTCCCATCAAAATATAGTAAATGTGTATGATGTAGGCAATGACGGCGATATTTACTTTATTGTTATGGAATATATTGACGGCTGTACCCTTAAGGAGCTTATTAACAGAAAGGCGCCTTTTGGCAACAAGGAGGTTATAAGTATCTCCTTACAGGTTGCTTCGGCACTTGCCCATGCTCATGCAAACGGTATTGTGCATCGGGATATTAAGCCGCAGAATATTCTTGTATCAGGTGCAGGTAAAAATGCAGGCTGTGTTAAGGTAACGGACTTTGGTATAGCTAGAGCTGCCTCCAGTACTACACAGACGGGAGAAGCAATGGGATCGGTGCATTATTTTTCTCCCGAACAGGCTCAGGGCGGCTTTGTGGACTTTAAAAGTGATATATATTCCCTTGGTATAATGATGTTTGAAATGGTAACAGGTACGCTGCCCTTTGACGGCGACAGCCCTGTTGCGCTTGCAATGAAGCATATAAAGGAGCCTGTTCCCGATATTGCAAAGCTTAACCCAAATGTATCGGAAAGCCTTATAAAAATAATAAACAAGGCAACGCAGAAAAAGCCTTACACAAGATACCAGAGTGCAGGACAGCTTATATCTGATTTAAAGGCGGCGCTTAATGATGACAGTGGCAGCTTTATCAGCATTAAGGAGGAAGGTGAAGGTACCGAAGGACAGACCATAAAAATGTCTGATGAGGAAATAAAGAAAATCCGCAGTACAGCTGAGGCTGAAAATAAAAAGAGTGTGCCTGTAATAGGTGAAAATGCCGATATTTACAACGATATTGATGATGATTATAACCCGCGTGACGACGGATATGACAAAAATAAGGAGCGTAAGGTTGTTATTGCGGCGGTAATAACCTCAATAGTTCTTATAGCTGTTATGACGCTGGTTGGTGTATTTGTAATAAATGAAATAAATAATCCCAAGGTCAAGGTGCCCGATTTTGTGGGGCTTACGGCAGAGGAGGCGGAAAAGCTTGCAGAGGAGCATTCCGTGAGCCTTATTGAGGAGTCGGAACACAGCGAGGATGTTGAAGCGGGACTTGTTATTTCACAAAGCGCTGATAAAAATACAAAAATACTACGGGATGAAAGGGTAACCATAGTAATAAGTCTTGGCAGTGAAATGGTTGAGGTGCCTGACCTTAAGGAACTCAGTGAGGAGGATGCAAAGCTAAGCCTTGAACAAAGCGGTCTGGGGCTTGGTGAAGTCAGGAATGAGGCAAGCGATACGGTTATAACGGGTGCCGTAATAAAGCAAAGCATAAGCAAGGGTACAAAGGTCAATCCGGGTACAGTTGTGGATATTTATGTAAGCACAGGTCCCGAATCAGGCTCGGTGGTGGTACCTAACGTATTGTATATTGACAAGGAAAAGGCAGTTGAAATGCTTGAACAGGAAAAGCTGGAGGCAAAAATTATAGAGACATACAGTGAAACCTATGAGGCAGGCAAGGTTACAAGCCAGGGTGTACAACCGGGCTCATCTGTACCAAGAGGATATATTATTACTCTTACGGTAAGCAAGGGTAAGGACCCTAATGCTGTAACGGAGGCCACAACCCAGCCTACAACACAAACGCCTGCTGTTACTCAGGCGGCTCCTAAAAAGGCTGTCAGCATACCTGTTTTGCCTGAGTTTGAGCAACTCAATCTTGGCGAGGAGGAAAATCCTTCAATTTCCGTCAGGGTCGTTGCAAAAACGGCTGACGGTACAAGAACGGTAATTGAAAATACCTATAATAAGTCGGATTTCCCTTTTACGGTAAATGACCAGATTGATAAAAATACCTCATACGAAATTTATTTTAACAATACTCTTATAAAGAGTGTAAGTGAGAGCTATTAATATGATAAAGGGCAGAATAATTAAGGGTGTGGGCGGATTATACTATGTAGCTGCCTCCTCCCTGATATATGAATGCAGTGCTAGGGGTAAATTTCGTAAATCGGGTATAACCCCTACGGTAGGAGATTATGTTGAAATATCTCTTATAGATGAGCAAAGTCAAAAAGGCAGTATTGAACGGATTTGTGAAAGAAAAAATCTGCTTGTAAGACCAAGGGTTGCCAATGTGGATTGTGCGGTTATTCAGTTTGCGGCGGCAAGCCCCGATATTAATTTTGATTTGTTGGACAGGTTTTTAATACTGGCGGAAACACAGCTTATTGAAAATATTTTAATATGTATAAACAAGTCCGACTTGATAAGTGATGAAACAAAAGAATATATGCAGAGGGTGTATGCCCCTGTATATGAAGTGTTTTTTACCTGTGCGGTTGAAAATATAGGTATAGAAATTCTTAGAGAAAGGCTTATGGGGCATGTTACCGTATTTGCGGGTCCCTCAGGTGTAGGCAAATCCAGCGTAATTAATGCTGTAATGCCTTCTATGGAACGAAAAAC
>CALIRN010000116.1 GCA_938042265.1 uncultured Eubacteriaceae bacterium | reverse complement strand
AGCTGTCCTACTCTTGTAATTTTAAAGGCGGTTTTCTTAACGGTTTCACAAAGAGTTTCAAAATCGGCGCCTCTTACGCTTTCCAGTGCTCTTTTAACAACACCGGGTCCGCTGACGCCTACATTAATAACGTTATCCTTCTCGCCTACACCGTGGAAGGCACCTGCCATAAACGGGTTATCCTCAACGGCATTGCAAAATACAACAAACTTTGCGCAAGCCATAGAGGAGTTGTCCTTGGTTAAGAAAGCAGCCTCCTTAATAATCTCGCCCATGAGCCTAACCGCATCCATATTGATGCCGCTTCGGGTTGAGCCTACGTTAACTGAGGAGCATACTCTCTCGGTACAGGCAAGAGCCTCGGGGATTACTCTTATAAGCTCTCTGTCACCCTTTGTCATACCCTTTTGCACAAGCGCGGAGTAGCCGCCTATAAAGTTGACACCTACGGCCTTTGCAGCCTTGTCAAGCGTCTTTGCAATTTCAAGATAGCCGTCTGAGCCGCAGCCGCTGCCAACAAGGCTTATAGGGGTAACGGAGATACGCTTGTTTACAATAGGCACGCCAAATTCCTTGCCTATTTCATCACCTGTCTGTACCAGCTTTTCGGCACTTTTGGTAATTTTATCATAAATTTTATCATTTAACTTTTTGCGGTCGGAATCCACACAATCCAAAAGATTGATACCCATAGTGATAGTACGCACATCAAGGTTTGCCTCCTGAATCATTTTGTTGGTTTCCTGAACCTCAACACGTGAAATCATAGCTTAACCTCCAAAAATTAAATTCTGTGCATACTGTTGAAAATATCCTCTCTCTGGAGCCTTATATCAACGCCCATTTCCTCGCCGCACTTTTTTAGCTCGTCAACAACCTCCGCAAATTTATGTGAGCAGGTTGACAGGTCAACAACCATCATCATATTGAAGTAGCCTGATACTATAGTTTGTGAAATATCCAATATGTTAATCTTTTCTTTAGCTAAATAAGTGCAGACAGCCGCTATAATACCTACGCTGTCCTTACCGATTACGGTTATAATACCTTTCATTGTAAGTCCTCCTTAAATTTTACCTTAATAACTGATTATAGCATAGGCATTGTCAAATATCAACAATTATTGGTTATTCTTTTTATAGTCATCAATAAACTGCTCCATTTCCTCAATAATTTCATCTGAGGAATCCTTGGTGTTATTTTTTACAAAGCAGGATAAAAGACTGGGCATATTCATTGGTTGTTTGCTGTTTTTAAATATTTCATTAACTGTAATTGCCGCATATTCTTCAACAGTAACCGCAGGAGCATAAAGTCTGCTGTATGTTTTTGAAACCTTCTCGTGTCCGGCAACCTTTATATAGCCCTTTTTTATAAGAGCCTTTACCAGAGGATGCAGGGAGTTAAGGGCGATATTTTGCACCTGCGCTGCTAATTCGGATATAAGGAGAGGCTTTTCGCTGTTCCATAAAACCTTCATTATTTCGTGTTCCTTAGCTGTGATATGTGTTTTGGTTTCTGACATTTTTATTCCTCCTAAAATGATGTAAATATGTATAAAACATATCAGTTTTAAAAAGTCGGTTGACTTTTATACATAAACGGACTATAATTGATTTATCGGCGATATATATTTTTTATACAGCCGATTGCTTTGGCAATGTATGGTGAACGACATAATACTGCATTGTCTGCGCCTTGGGGATAAAGCTGTCACAAGCCTTTAAACGGAAGTGGCAGCTTTTTAAACAACGATGAAAGCTTTTGTTGGTTATGGGAGAGCCGAAAGGAAATACGGCAGGCGAAGCCTGTTTTTGCCGCAGACAAAAACTCTGAAGTACGCAACGTAAGCGGTAAGCGGAGCGGGGATAGCCCTGACTTGGCTTCAGCAGTCCTCACAGTCTTCATTGTTATCATCCATAATAAACTCGCTTGCACGCATTTTGTTTGCTTTTTTCATTATTTCAACATGCTTATGGATAAGCTCCTTAACCTCAAAGGGCATTTTGATATTTTTAAGCTCACAGTGTGCATTGGTTTTATCCGATGAGTGTATAATTACACTACCTACACCGAAAAGCTTTTGCATAAGCGTCTGTTTAAAGGTTAAATCCCTGATGCGGTAAAGGAGAATTTCCTCCTGCAGAGTTGTAAAAAAACCGCTTTTTACAAAAAGCCTGTCCTCAGTCATGGAATATTGCGTAAAGGATACAGGCATACCAAGAATACGCTTTTTATCGGTCCATATAAACTTAATTGGTTCAATACCTTCAATTTTCTTCATATTAATATCCCCCGAATTATCTTTAAAACCAATCAGTACCGGTTATATTATACCCAAAATTCCGTTACTTTGCCAAAGGTAACAGTATACTTATAATTTAATTTTACTATTCATATTAATTTATGTCAACTAAAATATAACGGATATTTCATACAGAATGTCAAAAAATGAAACTTAAGGCTGAATATGCAATTTTAACATAAGTAATTATGGTAGTTCAAAGGGCATATAATGCTGATAAGAGGTGCATTATATGGTAAAAAAATACAAGGTGGGGTTTTCAATAGCGGCAGTATACATAGGCGCGGTAATGGGCGCAGGCTTTGCAACGGGGCAGGAGCTGGTACAATATTTTGTTAGATTTGGTGTGGCAGGGCTGTTGGGTATACTTGCCTGCGGCGCGGTTTTTGCGTTGGTGGGC
This sequence comes from uncultured Eubacteriaceae bacterium, assembly GCA_938042265.1. Lineage (GTDB taxonomy): Bacteria > Bacillota > Clostridia > Lachnospirales > CAG-274 > CALWRD01. The sequence continues at coordinate 999 of CALIRN010000116.1, read as the reverse complement.
TTTAAGGTGCTGTATTTTATGCATATGAGGGAATTAAGAGATTACAGAGGCTTTCTGCGGTGTATTATGGGCAGCAGATTGGGAGCTGCGGCGGAAATGGTCAGTTTTTGCTTTATTGTTGCGCTTTATTCCTCCATGCTGGCAGCGTCGGGAGCGTTGGCTTATCAGTGGTTGGGTATAAACAGGCTTTGGGGCAGCGGAGTGATGATGCTTATATGCTCTTTGCTGGTTATAGGCGGAGTTAAAAGCCTGGGTGCCGTAAACTTTCTGCTGTGTCCTTTGCTGATAGGGGGCAGTGCCCTTGTGGGTCTTTGGCTGTATTTTGGCAGTGTACAGGTATTTGCCCCTGCCATGCGTATTGATGATAATATTTTAGGCTCTGCGGTAGTTTATGTGTCTTATAATGTTATAAGCTCAGTAAGTTTGCTGTGTGCCGTATCAAAGCAGGTAAGAAACCTGCGTGATGCGGTTATAGGCGGTGTTGCTGGGGGACTTATTGTAGGGATTATAGGCCTTGCGCTTGCTTTGCCCCTTTATAAGTATTTTGATTTGACGGCAGGCAGTGAGCTGCCTGTTTTAAGCCTTATTTCCGGTAGCGGCAGTGTACTGAAGACAGGCTATATACTGCTGCTTATAGCAGCTATTTTAACTACTGCTTTGGGTAACTGCTACAGTGCGGTGGAATGTCTTTGCCCCAAAGATAAATCAGAGCGTGTAATATGGGTTATTCTGGTAGGGTCTGCCTCCCTTTTGCTGTCACAGTTGGGTTTTCAGAATATTGTGGGAAGAATGTACTATGTTTTCGGCTGCCTTGGAGTGGTGGAGCTGGCAATTATTGTAAGCCTTAAGTAAGGCTTAATGCGTTAAAAAAAATTACATTATTTGTGCATTTAGCTGTTTGAACTTAAAAGGGATGAAATTTTGCAAATACATTGAATTATTGGGCTGTTTTTGTTATACTGATAAAAAATGATGAAAAAGGAGATAAAACCAATGGAT
>CALIRN010000115.1 GCA_938042265.1 uncultured Eubacteriaceae bacterium | reverse complement strand
CCTCTCTTAACAATACTTTAAAATCATCGATACTGCGGATTCCACCGCCAACCGTAAACGGGATAAATACACGTTCTGCCACTTTCCTTACCAAATCAACCGTTGTATTTCTTCCGTCACTCGATGCCGTAATATCCAGAAACACCAGCTCATCTGCGCCGGATTTATCATACATGGATGCGACCTCTACCGGATCACCGGCATCCCTTAAATCCACAAAGTTCGTTCCTTTTACCACTCTGCCATTCTTACAGTCAAGACATGGAATAATTCTTTTTGTAAACATCGCCAATCTCCATCCTTTTTATTTTTACAGTTCTGAAAAGTTCTTTAAAATCTGAAGTCCGATATCACTGCTCTTTTCCGGATGGAACTGGCATGCAAATACATTCCCGCTCTCAACGGAAGCATGAATATGCGTTGAATATTCTGTACTGGCGGCAACAATCTGTTCGTCCTGCGCCTTTAAATAGTAAGAATGTACAAAATATACATATGACTGATTCGGAATATCTTTAAAAAGCTTTGCCTGCGGTTTGATTTCAATGGAATTCCAGCCCATATGTGGAATCTTTAAACCTTCCTTTGGCGGTATTCTTAAAATTTCACCTTTCAAAATACCAAGTCCCTCTGCCCCCGGTGTTTCATCACTTTTATCAAACAGCAGCTGCAATCCCAGACAAATCCCAAGAAATGGTGTATTCTTGCGTGTAACCTCTTTAATCGTGTCTACCAGTCCGAACTTGTCCAGATTGTTCATGGCATCCCCAAATGCACCGACACCCGGCAGAATAACCTTATCTGCCTGCAAAATTTCAGATGAATCTCTTGAAACAATCACTTCCTGATTCAGTGATTTCAATGCCTTTTCAACGCTTTTTAAATTTCCTGCATCATAGTCAATAATTGCTATCATTATTCCAACATTCCTTTTGTAGATAATACACCGTCAATACGGTTATCAACTGTTACTGCCATATCCATTGCTTTGCCGAAGGCTTTAAAAATACCCTCTGCAATATGATGATTGTTTTTGCCGCTAAGTACCTTTATATGTAAGGTCATACCACAGTTATCGGCAACTGCCCTGAAAAACTCCTCAACCATTTCAGTATCAAAGGTGCCTAGGACAGGCGTTGTAAACTGTGCGTCAAAGCAAAGCATGGGACGACCTGAAAAATCTATGGCGCAAAGTACAAGCACCTCATCCATCGGTGTAATGGCATAGCCGTATCGCTTTATGCCTACCTTTGAGCCAAGAGCCTGAGCAATACCTTTGCCAAGCACAATGCCTACGTCCTCAACCGTGTGATGACAGTCAACATCCAAATCACCGTCTACATTTATGTTTAAATCCATAAAGCCGTGCTTTGAAATATGGGTAAGCATATGGTCAAAAAAGCCAATACCGGTATAAATGTCATTAAGTCCCATACCATCAAGGTCAAGCCTCATACTTATTTGAGTTTCAAGAGTATTACGTGTTATTTCAGCAGTTCTGCTCATACTTTGCACCTCCGAAATTATCTTATTTGTACATAAATTTACACAAAAGCCTACATTCTCACCCTTACGGAATTTGCGTGGGCGGTCAGTCCCTCTGCCTTTGCAAACTTAATTACGTCGTCGCCAAGCCTTTTGAAAGCCTCCTCCGAGAAAGAAATAATACTTGACTTTTTAATATAATCATCAATGGATAACGGCGAGAAAAACCTTGCCGTACCGCCCGTAGGAAGTACATGATTGGGACCTGCCATATAATCGCCCAAAGGCTCGGGAGTAAAGTGTCCCAGAAAAATTGCGCCTGCATTCTGAATTTTAGGCAACAGGGCAAAAGGCTCCTTTGTACATACCTCCATATGCTCGGGAGCAACCGCATTACTGAGCTCACAAGCCTCGTCAAAATCCTTTACAAGGATAATTGCTCCGTAATTTGCAAGAGATTTTTCAATTATATCCTTACGTTCAAGTACTGCAGTCTGTTTTTCAAGCTCTGCTTTAACCTCTGCTGCAAGCTTTTCGCTTGTGGTGATAAGTATAGCGGATGCCATTTCGTCATGCTCCGCCTGTGAAAGCAGGTCAGCAGCAACATATTCAGCATTTGCACTTTCGTCGGCAAGCACAAGAATTTCGCTGGGACCTGCAACCGAGTCAATATTTACATAGCCGTAAACGCTTCGCTTTGCAAGGGCAACAAAAATATTACCGGGGCCTACTATTTTATCAACCTTAGGGATTGATTTCGTACCGAAGGCAAGGGCAGCAACAGCCTGAGCTCCACCTGCCTTATAAATTTTGTCAACACCTGCAATATCTGCGGCAACAATGGTTGTGGGATTAACCTTTCCATCTTTATTTGGAGGCGTAGTCATAACAATTTCATCCACACCTGCCACCTTTGCAGGGATAATATTCATAAGCACGCTTGATGGATAAGCTGCCTTGCCACCCGGTACATATACTCCCACCCGTTCAAGTGGCCTTATAAGCTGACCAAGCATTTCACCGTTTTTATTCGGCTCCAGCCAGCTGTTTATTTTCTGCTTTTCATGAAAGGCGGCAATTCTGGCTGCGGATTTTTTAATTACCTCAATAAGCTCACTGTCAACCAATGAATACGCTTCATCAATTTCAGCCCGTGTAAGCTTTATATTTTCCGCATTTACAGCATATTTATCAAACTGCCTTGTATAATCAAAAAGCGCTTTATCGCCGTTTGACCTTATATTTGCAATAATTGCGTCAACCGTTTCCTGTACCTGTCTGTTTTCAAGCTGTGAGCGGGATAAAATATCCTCTACCAGCTTTTTGCCTTCTTCATCACCGTATTTTATAATAGAAATCATTTTAATGCCTCCAATGAACGCAGTCCGCTGATAAGCTCTGCTATTCTTTCGTGCTCCAGCTTCATGCTTACTCTGTTTACCACCATTCTTGCGGAAACAGGACAAATCTCCTCCAATACCTCAAGCCCGTTTGCCTTAAGCGTTGAGCCTGTTTCAACAATATCAACTATAACATCTGCAAGACCGACAATAGGTGCAAGCTCAACAGAGCCGTTAAGCTTGACAATTTCAATGGTCTGATGCTTCTTATGGTAAAAGTATTCCTTTGCAATATTAGGGTACTTTGTTGCAACCCTTAAATCGTTATTTTTATTTAAAAGAGCCCTTGCCTTTGCATAGCCCGCAACTGCAAAGCGGCACTTGCCAAAACCAAGGTCAAGCACCTCATAAAGATTTCTGTTCTCCTGTAAAAGGGTATCCTTGCCTACAATACCAATATCAGCAGCGCCATACTCCACATAGGTAGGTACATCCGTTGCCTTTGCAAGGAAAAACTTAAACTTTTTTTCCTCATTGGTAAAAATAAGCCTGCGTGAGTCCTCTTTCATTTCCTCACAGGTAATGCCAAGCTGTTCAAGCAAGGTCATGGTTTTATCTGCAAGTCTGCCCTTTGCAAGAGCAAAAGTAATGTATTCCATTATTCTGCCTCCCCAGCATTTATTGTTCGGCAATTATCACCGTCAAAGTATAATACCATATCAATTCCCTTCTTTGCGGCATAAGCCCTGTTTTTATCAATGTCACTTCCTATAAGGCTAAGCT
>CALIRN010000114.1 GCA_938042265.1 uncultured Eubacteriaceae bacterium | reverse complement strand
AAACTGTACTCTGAATCCTCTGTTTACCTGTACCTTGCCGTTGTCGTCAACCCAAGGCACTCTGAACATAATCTGTCTTTCAGGCTCAACAAGTCTTTCAAGTAAAGCAGCCTCCTGAAACTTAGGGTTAGCATCAATTACAGGCTTAAGGCTGGTAAGTACCTCGGTAGCTGCCTGATGAAACTCGGGCTGAGCAGGATTCTTTGCGATTAATTCGCTTAAGACCGTATCAACGTAATTCATAAAAATATCCTCCTTGTTTTTGTAAAACACCTCTGTGCATTTTACTTATATGTTATATATTTGTATGCAGATTTCGGTGTAAGCCAAAGGCAAAAAAAGGGGCATCAGTATAAAACTCTGTTGCCGCAGCCTCTCCCTTGAAGCCTCAGATACTCAACTCTGCATCTTGATATAAATTATACCTTTACCAAATACACTTGTCAATAAATTTTAGTTGAAAAATAACCAAAAGTTGAAAATTTTGTTAGTTTTCTACAAATTTAAGTGATTTTTTTATACAAAACACCATTTTATGTAACCCTGTTTTGCAGATATAATTTTTTTATCATTGTTGAATACAAAAAATCCCCAATGTGCTCTCTTTTCAGCAGTTAACTCACTTCGATTTAATCGGAGCTTTCATATATCTTAGGTTGTCTGCTGCATTAAGGAGCACATCAGGGTATTTTTTTTGCTACAATATATCCGATTTATCTCTTGCTTTTAACCTCTCCCACCTTTTATCTACCTCGCTCTGTACTGCATTTAATATATCCGCATATTCCTCCAAAACAAGGTGCTTTGTTCGACCCATCATTTTAAACCATTCTCCCACAGTTATTTTTTCATTCTTAAGCTCAGGGTTATAATTAAGCCTTGTAATACCGTTTTCTACCTCATATAAAGGATTGTAGCAGCATTTTACGGCAGCGTCTATGACGCTTCTTTCATATCTGGGCTTATCATTCCAGTTAAGAGGGCAGGCTGATATTGCCTTCATATATGCCAGACCGTAATTTTTTGCATAATACTGTGCTTTTGCCGCCTTTTTCATAAAATCCATAGGATTGCTTTCGGCGCAGGTAGCAATATATGGTATGCCTGTTGCTGCAAATATCTGCGGATTGTCCTTATGGAAGTATCCCTTTCCTCTTTCAAAGCTGCCTACATGGCTTGTAGAGCTTTTTGCACCCATAGGGGTTGAATAGCTTAGTTGATAGCCAGTATTCATATATCCGCCGTTGTCATATTCAAAAATAATCATTTTATGATTTCTGAGGGCCGTGCCCAGAGCACTTCCCAGCCCTATATCAAGCCCGCCATCGCCGCTTACCATAATAAATGTAATATCCTTATCCGGCAGCTCCCCGCGTCTTATCCTTTCCCTGCACATTTCCGCAAGTCCTGAAAGGGTAGCGGCTCCATTCTGAAAAAGATTATGCACATAGTTGACGGTAAAAGCAGTTTTGGGATATGCCGTACTTACCACCATTCCGCAGCCTGTATGAAACAACAGCACCACGTTTCCGTCAATACCCTTTAATAAAAGGTTTACATTTACGGGTATCCCACAGCCCGGACAAGCTCCGTGGCCTGCCTGCATACGTCTTGGCATAAGGGTACTGTTTTTTAAATCCGCACCTTTGACGGCAATACCGTTTTCTCCTTTACTGACAGCTATGCGTCCACCTGCATTTTTATCTGTTACACTTTCAAAATAGTTCCTGTCATATTCGCCCTCCCTGCCCTTATAAATGCCGTAATACTCAAAACTCCTTGTCTTATCGGTATTAAAACCGTCATCAAGCATTTTTTCCGCATCCTCGGGATAGAGCTCCAGACCTCCCAAGCCGTATATTCTCGTAATAACCTTTGTCCTGCAGTCAAAATCCTTAAGGCATGCCTTAAGCTCCATACTCATATTGCCGCCGTCTGCACCGTAGCTGTCCTGTCTGTCGGCTACAACTACTGTTTTCGCATTTTTCAGATATTTATATATATCCTCCCTGCATAAAGGTCTTAAACTGTGCAGACATACCGCACCTGCCTTTTTGCCCTGTGCACGAAGCTTATCCACAGCCTCCGCTGCCGTATCAAAGGAGGAGCCCAAAATAAACAGTATTACCTCCGCATCCTCATGCCTGTAGCCCTCAACAGGTGAATAGTACCTTTCGCTTAAACTGCCATATTCACTAAAAATCAGCTTCATCTGCTCCTTTGCCTGTTCCATGGCAATGCTTAGCTGATACTTATTGTTCATTAAATCAGGCTCATTCATATAAGAGCCTATTGTAACAGGCCTGTCCACATCAAGCGCCGTTATCTCTGCCCTGCATTCTCCCACAAAGTCCCTTACGTCAATATCCTCCAGTACATTGATAACCTGCTTCTGATGTGATGTAAAAAATCCGTCATAGGCAACAATTACGGGCAGTTTTACTGTTTCTCCCAGCTTAAGTGCAATAATATTAAAATCATAAACCTGCTGACTATTATTGGCAAACAGAATAATCCAACCGCAATTCAATGTAAACATAATGTCACTGTGGTCACCCTTTATGGACAAAGGTCCCGATACCGTACGGCAGGCAACATTCATTACCATGGGCAGCCTCGTGCCGGACTGAACAGGCAGCTGCTCCAAAGCATATAA
>CALIRN010000113.1 GCA_938042265.1 uncultured Eubacteriaceae bacterium | reverse complement strand
CCTGTAAAGCAGGGCAGCTGTGTGAGAAAAAGCGAACACAGCAATCGGAACGCAGTTCCGATAATATAACATATATGATACAATAAGAACTCCGAGATTTCAATATATTGATACGATTATTAGCAAAAATATTTCAATTTTTTTGGCGTGTGAGTATATAACGACACTCCCAAATCTCACTTAGGCAGTGTTGGTGAGGCTCAATCAAGTATCTTGTATACGGCAGTCTGGTGCAAAAAGAACGATGTAGGTCTATGACCCGACATCGTTCTTATCGTTGTTGTTTACAATCCTGTCTTACGAGTAATCGTTTTGGTGACGCTTTTTTGCAGATTTATTTTTAGTAACACTAACCGGCACTTTTCTGAGATAAATTATCTGCTCTTTTCTATTGCCTCCCACAAACCGTTAATATATGTGGCTCCTAATGCCCTGTCATACAAGCCGTAGCCGGGGCGTGCCTTTTCACCCCATATCATTCTGCCGTGGTCGGGGCGGATATACACATCAGGGCAGGTATCATATATAGCCTTCATAATAGCATACATATCCAAATCACCATCGGAGGATAAATGCGCCGCCTCTCTGAAGCACCTCTCTCCCAGATGTTTTACATTTCTTACATGGACGCAGGCAACCCGTTCCTTTTTTCCAAAATGGCTGATAATTTCGGGGATATTGTTTGATTTTTCCGAGCCTAAAGAGCCTGTGCAAAGACAAAGGGCATTTGCGGGGCTGTCCGTCATATTTACAATAATATCAAAATCCTTAAGGCTGTGAGCAATCCTTGGCAGACCGAACAGGCTCCATGCAGGATCGTCAGGGTGAACAGCCATTCTTACGCCGCATTTTTCGCAGGTAGGGATAATTGCCTCAAGGAAATATCTGTAATTGTCTCTGAGCTTTTCTTCATCAATATCCCTGTATATTTTAAGGGTACCCTCCAGTTCCTTAAGACGGTTTGGCTCCCAGCCGGGCAGAGTAAAGCCATTGCTGTTATTTATTGTGTTTTCAACTATTTTAAGAGGAGTCATTCCTTTTAGCTGCGCGTCATCGTAATAAAGTGCGGTTGAGCCGTCGCCTACGGGGTAGGCAAGGTCCGTACGCAGCCAGTCAAACACAGGCATAAAGTTGTATACAATTACCTTAATACCGTATTTTGACAGATTTTCTATGGTTTTAATATAATTTTTAATATATTTGTCCCGTGAGGGCAGGCCCATTTTTATATCCTCATGGACATTGACGCTTTCTATTACCTCTACTTCAAGTCCGCTGCCGTTTACGTGGCGCACATATTCGGAAACGGCATCCTCCTCCCATATCTCGCCTGCACTGTAGTTATCAAGCACACCCATAATTCCGCTGCAGCCTGGTATCTGTTTTATCTGGCTGAGAGTAACGCTGTCGTTTCCCTCGCCGTACCATCTTAAAGTCATTTTCATATAAATTACCTCCTTAATATCCCATTATACCGGGCAGAAACATTGACACCGCAGGTACAAAGGTTACAAGCATAAGCACCGCAAAGATAATGCCGTAGTATGGCAATAGAGGCCTGATAACATTTTCAAGCCTTGTGCCTGCAACACGTACACCAACAAAAAGGATATTTCCCACGGGAGGTGTAATAGTACCTATGCAAAGGTTATAAACAAGCATAATGCCAAACTGAATTTCCGTCATGCCAAACTGTTGGCACACAGGCAGAAAAATAGGCGTAAAGATAAGAATTGCAGGTGTTATATCCATAAAGGTACCAACAAAAAGCAGAATTATATTTATAATAAGGAGTATTACATATCTGTTGCTGCTTATGCTTAAGAGCGCCTGGGATATTGCCTCAGGTATGCCCGTAAATGCCATAACCCATGCCATTGCACTGGAAACGCCTATAAGAAATACAATAATGCCCGTTGTTTCGGCGCTGTCCTTTATAATTTTATATAAATCCTTAAATCTTATGGTTCTGTATATAAAGGAAAGTATAAGGCTGTATACCACGGCTACAACAGAGCCCTCCGTTGCGGTAAATATACCGTTAATAATACCGCCTATTACTATGACAATCAGCAAAAGACTGGGCAGGGCGTCAAGAAGGATTTTAAAGCCTTCTCTGATGGTAGCCCTGTTATTGCTTTTATAGCCGTATTTTTTTGCAACAATAAATGCAACTGCCATACAGCCAAGCCCCCATAGAATGCCCGGTACATAGCCTGCCATAAAAAGTGCTGCTACCGAGGTGCCTCCGCTTACCAGAGAATAGGTGATAAGGGTGTTGCTTGGAGGGATTAAAAGCCCTGTGGGCGCAGTGGCAATATTTACCGTTGCGGAATAATCCTTGTCATAGCCTTCCTTTTCCTCAATAGGTCCGATAATGGAGCCCATGGCGGATGCTGCCGCAACACCCGAGCCTGAAATGGCGCCGAAAAGCATATTTGCTATGGAGTTGGTTTGCGCAAGGGAGCCGGGCACTTTGCCTGTAAGCAGCTTTGCAAAGTTAATAAGCCTCATTGCTATGCCGCCCCTGTTCATAATGTTGCCTGCAAGTATAAAAAAGGGTATTGCAAGCAGGGTAAATACCGATATGCCCGAAAAGGTTCTTTGAGCACAGGTAAGCACCACCGCATTAAAGTCCATTACAGGCATAATTGACAGCATGGAGGATAAACCTATGGCTATTGCTATAGGTACACCGCCTATCAGCATAAGCACAAGTGCCGCTGCTATAATAAGTCCGCAAATCAAAGCTATACTCATGCTTTGCCTCCTTCCCTGCAGATATTAATAATATTCATAATGCCGTATATAACCGTCAGAGCACCGCTTACGGGCAGGGCGGCATATACATAGCTCATCGGCACACCCAGTGATGCCGTAATCTGAGTTGCGGTAAGCCTTGTAATTGAAGCTCCGCCGTAAATAAGCACCAGTGCTGCAAAGCCCGTTACCAGTATCTCGGCAATGAGGCTTAGCACAAAGCCGCCATTGCCATTAAGCTTATCGGCAAAGTAACTCATTCTCATGTGATCCCTTTTGCCAAAAACCAGTGCCGCAGCAAACAGTGCAAGCCATGTAAAGGCATAGGTAAGCAGCTCCTCGGATATTGTACTTGGGTTTGAAAATACATACCTTGTTACAATCTGGTAGGTACCTACTACAACCATAAGGGAAAATATAAAAATACATATTATCTCTAATATCCTGTCCATATATTTTCTAAGCAAAATCACTTTAAACACCTCCGTTTGCCTTTTGGATTTCTTCATAAATAGGCACAAGCTTGGGGTTTTCCTTAAGCAGCTCCTGATGTAGAGGCAATACCTTTTCCTTAAATGTCTCTGCGTCGGGATAGATAAATTTAACGCCCATGTCTGCTGCCTGCTGCTTTGCCTGCTCGGTCTGAGTTATCCATTCCTCACGTTCAACTCTTGTACATTCCTTTGCGGCCTCGTCAAAAACCGTTCTTTCCTCCGCAGACAGACTGTCCAAAAACTTTACGTTGCCAATGAGCATATCGGGCACCATCTGATGCTCATTGTAGGTATAGTACTTTGCCACTTCGCCGTGCTTGTTATTGGTTAAGGCAAACTCATTGTTTTCCGCACCATCAATTACCTTTTGCTGAATGGCGGTATATACATCGCCAAAGTTCATGGGTGAGGCGGCGGCACCGAATGCCTTCATCATCTTTACATTTGTAGGGCTTGCCTGCACACGGATTTTTTTGCCCTTTAAATCTTCAGGTGTATTTATTGGTGTTGTGGCATAAAAATTTCTTGTACCGGCATCAAGCCATGTTACGGTTTCAAAGCCTGATGCCTTGGTTGAGGAATAAATCCCCTGCATCAGAGTGTCATTTTCCATTACCGAATGATAAACCTCGGTTGAGTTAAACAGATATGGTATTGAAAAAATCTGGTAGATATTATCAAAGGTTTCAAGGTTGCCGGTACTTGCCACTGCAAAATCAATTGCTCCTGTCTGTACCAGCTCAATCGCCTTTACCGAGGGCCCCAGCAGCTCATTGGGAAAAATCTGCACATCATACTTATCCCCCAGTCTGTCTTCAATATATTTTTCATAAGCAAGCAGACCTATATGATCGGGGTGCTCCGCTGACTGGGAGTGGGCGATACGTATTATCCTTTTGCCGCCCGTAAGCTCACAGCCTGCAAGGGAAGATGCAATACCTGCCGCAAGCGCCAGAGCTCCCAGCCTCCTTAAAAATTTTTTCATATTTACTATCTCCTTGTAAAGTGATTTTGTAATAGTTTCTGTATTTAGCGTAAAAAAATACATAAAATTTTACACAATGCTGTGGATAAAATGTGGGCAAAATTGTGGAGAAAAAATTTTTTCAAAAAATTTTGCGGTTTTTTAGCGGCCTTTGGACATTGTGTATAATTTTGTGGATAAAGTCTATTGACATACTATATATTGTGGTGTTACAATAGGACTTACACGAAATATAGGGAACGAATGCCATATATCGGGGTTTAAAAATATAAAATTTTACAAAAGCATTGGAGGTTTTGACTTATGGCAGATATGGAAGGTATATTTATAATTAAAAAGGATGGTACTCTGGAGAGCTTTGATGCCTCAAAAATTGTTAAGGCTGTTACAAAGTCTGCAAACAGAGTTATGTATACATTCACCAAGGAGGAATATGACAGCATTGTTGACCATATTATAAGTGGCATTGCACAGGCAGGTATGAAGCAGATACCCATACAGACAATGCACAACCTTGTTGAAAGTGCG
>CALIRN010000112.1 GCA_938042265.1 uncultured Eubacteriaceae bacterium | reverse complement strand
AACCGTCTTAACAGCAAGGTCTGCATTTTCAAGAGCTCTTGCCGTACCGCTTGTGGCAATGAAACGGCAGCCGAGCTTTTCAAGCCTCTTTGCAAGGTCAACAAATTCCTCATGGTCCTTGCTTCTGACAGTTGCAACAATTGTGCTGCCAGGCTTAGGAAGCGTCATACCCGCCGCAAGGAAGCCCTTGTACAAGGCATTCTGCAAGTTGTATCCAACACCAAGGACCTCACCTGTGGAACGCATTTCAGGCCCTAAGCTGACCTCAACCTGCGGCAGCTTTTCCGTAGAGAATACCGGCACCTTAACAGCAACCACATCGGGAGTATCGCAGATACCCGTGCCATAACCCATATCCTTAAGCTTTTCACCAAGCATAACCCTTGTTGCAATATCAATAACTGGCACTCCGGTAACCTTTGTAATATAAGGCACCGTTCTTGAAGAACGAGGATTAACCTCAATAATATTAAGCTCACCGTTATAGTCGATAAACTGAATGTTAATCATACCGATAACCTTAAGGGCAACGGAAATCTTTTTTGTTTCCTCCATAATCTGAGCCTTGATTGCATCGCTGATATGCTGCGGAGGATAAATTGAAATACTGTCACCTGAGTGAATACCCGCTCTTTCAAGATGCTCCATAATGCCAGGGATATATACATCGGTACCGTCACAGATTGCATCAACCTCAATTTCACGTCCGCTTAAGTATCGGTCAATAAGGACAGGATTTTTGCTGTCCTTTTCAAATGCGTCCGACAGATACTTAACAAGCTCCTCCCTGCTGTAGGTGATTTCCATACCCTGACCGCCAAGCACATAGCTGGGGCGTACAAGCACAGGAAAGCCCAGCCTTTCCGCAACTCTTATACCCTCGTCAACACTCCATACACCCTCGCCCTTAGGACGTCTGATATTAAGTTGCTCAAGTATTTCATCAAACTTCTCACGGTCCTCTGCCGCATCAATCTGCTCAGGCTTTGTACCATAAATAGGGATATTCATTTCATCAAAGAAGTTTGCAAGCTTAATTGCCGTCTGACCGCCAAACTGGAGAATTACACCGTCAGGACGCTCCTTTTCAACAATATTAAGCACATCCTCCTCAGTAAGAGGCTCAAAGTACAGCTTGTCCGCAGTATCAAAGTCGGTGCTTACCGTCTCAGGGTTATTGTTTACAATAATAGTCTGAATACCTGCCTTTTTAAGCGCCATAATGGAATGAACGGAGCAGTAGTCAAACTCAATACCCTGACCTATACGGATAGGACCCGAACCGATAACCATAACCTTCTTTTTATCGGAGATAACGGACTCGTCCTCCATATCATAGCTTGAATAGTAGTAAGGTGTAACAGCCTCAAACTCACCTGCGCAGGTATCAACCATTTTGTAAACAGGCATTATGTCAAACTGCTGACGAAGCTTGTAAATATCAGGAGGCGTACAGCCCACAAAGCGTGAAATAGCCTTGTCGGAAAAGCCCTTTTCCTTAAAGTAGCGCAGGTTTTCCTCATTGAAGTCCTCAAGCTTCATACCCTTTAGTTCTTCCTCAAGCTGAACAAGGTTGTTAATCTTATTTATAAAGAACGGATCCATTCCTGTAATCTGGCATACCTTTTCCACTCTGTAGTTTCTTCTTAACATTTCGGCAAGGTCAAAAAGTCTTTCATCATCAGGCACCTGTACTCTCTGCTTAAGCTCATCAAGAGAGCGTGATGCAGATGATTTTCTGTCAAGACCATACTGACCGATTTCAAGGGAACGGATACCCTTTAACAGAGCCGCCTCAAAGCTCTTTCCAATACTCATAATCTCGCCTGTAGCCATCATCTTTGTACCGAGAGTTCTCTTTGCACCGAAGAACTTATCAAAAGGCCAGCGTGGGAACTTAAGCACCACATAGTCGATTGTAGGCTCAAAGCATGCAAAGGTTTTGCCCGTAACGGCATTTTTTATTTCATCGAGGTTATAGCCAAGCGCAATCTTAGCCGCAACCTTTGCAATCGGATAGCCCGTTGCCTTTGACGCAAGTGCGGAAGAACGGCTTACACGAGGGTTAATCTCGATTACGGCATAGTTAAAACTGTTAGGATCAAGAGCAAACTGCACGTTGCAGCCACCCTTTATTTCGATAGAATCAATTATATCTATAGCTGCCTTTCTGAGCATCTGATACTCATAGTCGGTAAGCGTCTGTGCAGGTGCAACAACGATACTGTCGCCCGTATGTACACCTACGGGATCAACGTTTTCCATTGAACAAACTGTAATGCAGTTGCCTGCGCCGTCACGCATAACCTCAAACTCAATTTCCTTCCAGCCCGCAATGCTCTTTTCAATAAGCACCTGACCTACACGGCTTAAATGCAAGCCCTGTGTACAGATTTCTCTCAGCTCTGCCTCATTTGCCGCAATACCGCCGCCGGTACCGC
>CALIRN010000111.1 GCA_938042265.1 uncultured Eubacteriaceae bacterium | reverse complement strand
TAAGATTGTCACGGTAGGCATGCTGCGTAAAGCCTCCTGCCTTTTCAATAAGGTCAACAAGCCTTGCGCCTTCGGGCATAGTATATACATCAGGCTTTTCAATCTCTCCTGTGATATAGACTATAATTGTTGAAACCTCTGTAGTTTCTTCCGTTATGGTTTCGCTCTCCCGTTCATATTCAATTAAATGATCCTGAGCCTTGTTTTTGCTGTTGAAATTATATCCAATACTGCCTGTAAGGCAAACAATTGCCAAAATACAAAGCGTGAAAATACCTATCAGTCTGATATTCTTAATATCCATAATAAAACCTCTTAAAATATTAACTCTTGAACTGACGCATAATTTAGTGTTATAATAACATTGTTTGAAAAATTTGTATTGTGAGGATGAAATATGTTTTTTAAAAAAGCTTTATTATATATTACCACACTTTGCCTTGTGTTGACAAATACTTTTACAATAACTTTTGCCCAGCCTGAAGCCACTACTGAGGCTGTATCTGCCCAAGCAGCTTCGGAAAGCACAGAGGCAGCCAACAGCAATACACCCTCCCTAAACATTAATGCTGAGGCATGTATACTTATAGACGCTCAGTCGGGGTTAATTTTATATGAAAAAAATTCCCGTGAAAAACTGTATCCTGCCAGTATAACAAAAATAATGACAACTCTCCTTGCCTGTGAAAACGGCAATCTTGAAGATACGGTTACCTTCTCTCATAACGCTGTGTTCAACATTGGCCAGGGCAGCAGCCATATAGGTATGGATGAGGGTGAACAGGTTGGCTTTGAGGACGCTCTGTACGGCATAATTTTAGAGTCGGCCAATGAGGTATGTATGGCCGTTGCGGAGCATATCGATGGCACTGTTGAAAAATTTGTGGAACGTATGAACAATAAAGCTAAGGAGCTGGGGGCTCTTGATACTAATTTTGCCAATCCGCACGGCTTTCACGACCCTGAACATTATACCACCTGTTATGATATGTCCCTCATAACAAAGGCTGCCATACAAAATGAAGAATTTTTAAAGGTATTCTCTACTGTTGATCACACCATCCCACCTACAAATAAAAATGTAGAGAGATACTTACATAACAAGGATAAAATGATGCGTCCTACTTCCCCCTATTATTATGAGAATATTATAGGCGGCAAAACAGGCTTTCATGACGATGCTCTGAACACGCTTGTAACCTATGCAGGCAAAGATGATGTCAGCCTTATATCCGTTGTTATGAAGGATAATGGTGCGGCTCTCACCTATTCCGATACGGTAACCCTTATGGAATACGGTTTTTCTCTGTATGAGGATAAAACCCTTGTATCTGCCTCGGATTATGCCACAGATATACCTGTTATACAGCATTACAAAGACAAAGTATATGACCTTGGACGTGTTTCCCTTAAAATAGCACAGGACTACAGCACAAAGGTGCCGGAATTTGTAAATGCTGCCGATATTACCTTAAAGCCGCAGCTTGAAGAAAGCCTTCAGGCACCGGTAGAGGTAGGTGCAAAAGCAGGTACTCTTGACATTTATTATCAGGATTATTTATTGGGGAGTACTGATATCGTAGCGGCAACAGGACTTGATGCGGTACCTCAAAGCGAACTGGAGCATCAGGAAAAAATGGAAAACCTTAAAAGCCTTTTAATTAAGGCTGCAAAGGTTTTTGGCATTATAATTGCTGCAATATTAATATTGATTATAATTTTAAGGCTCTTCTTTAAAATCCGCAGACGGCGTAGCAGACGTCGCAAGAAGATTTACAGCTACAGCGGCAAATACAACAATACACCTAAACGCAGAAAAAAGGTCAAGTATAAATTAAAACTAAAGTAACCTTAAGGGGCTATTGAATTTATTCTCTTATAAGTAGAATATAGGTCAGTTAAATCCATCTCCTCCACAAACCGACTTAATAGCCTAACCGAATCATCTTCAGGAATAATTGTTTCTATTACAAACGGAAGTTTTAGTTGATATCCGATCTCGTTTAGTGTATAATTCTTATGTAATAATTGAGTTGTTTGCATAACTTAATTATACAACAACAACCGGACTTTGCAAGGTCCGGTTGTTGTTTTTTGCATAAGTTTAAAAATAATGCCAACAATATTAATATACCGTTATTTTTTGTCAGGCAAACTACAAATCAGTTGTTCCTGCAAATCTATTATTACACTCCGTAATTTACAGGTAAATATATCGGTTATCTTATCAATACATGATCTTAATATATCACATAGAATGCGATTATGGCAATATTACTAAAATTTATGAAAAATTACATTATTATTTCATAAAATCATTGATTTTTAACTTGTTTTATAGTATCATAAAGCTAAGAAAATATATTAATAAATGGAGGTATCTATCCCATGGAAAAACTTAACAGACATCTTTTATCTAATGGTTTTAAGTTTAATGACGACTTAAAGATTGGCACAAAAGCCGCCTTACCCGAGAAGGTAATTCAGTTTGGTGAGGGTAATTTCCTTCGTGCTTTTGTTGACTATATGTTTGATGAAATCAACGCACAGGGGTTATTTGAGGGAGGCATCACTCTTATTCAGCCTATCCCTGGCGGTGACTTTTTAAGAAATATTCTTAACGAACAGGAGGGGCTTTACACTCTTATTGCGAGAGGTCGTGAGGATGGCCAGAAGGTTGCCGCAAAACGCCTTATCACTTGTGTAAACAGATGTATCAACCCTTATGTTGACCTTGATACATATAACGCTTGTGCAAAAAATCCTGAGTTAAGATTTGTTGTTTCAAACACAACAGAGGCAGGTATTTCCTGGAAGGAAGAGGAAATGATTACCGACCAGCCACAGGATTCTTTCCCTGCAAAGGTTGCCAACTTCTTATATTTAAGATTTAAGGAGTTTAACGGCGATAAGAGCAAAGGGCTTGTTTTTATCCCCTGCGAGCTTATTGACGATAACGGTAAGACCTTAAAGAAGTATGTTTTACAGCACGCTGAAAACTGGAAGCTTGGTGCTGAATTTATTGACTGGATTGAAACTGCCTGTGTATTTACAAGCACACTTGTTGACAGAATTGTTACCGGCTATCCAAGAAATGAGGCTAAGGAGCTTTGTGAGGAGTTCGGCTATGAGGATAATGCCATTGACACCTCAGAAATCTTCCACACTTGGGTTATTGAAGGTCCTGCAGAGCTTGAAAACGAGCTTCCTTTCCCTAATGCAGGCTTGAAGGTTATCTTTACACCTGATGTTAAGCCTTATAAGAAGCGTAAGGTAAGAATTCTTAACGGTGCTCATACCTGTTCAGTTTTAGGTGCATACCTTGCAGGCTATGACATCGTGCGTGATGTTATGAATGATGAGCTTTTCTATAACTATCTTGAAAGCGCATTAAATAATGAAATTATCCCCGCTATCACAAGCGAGGAGCTTACACTTGATGACTTAAAGGGCTTTGCTGACGCCGTATTTGACAGATTTAAAAACCCATTTATCGACCACAAGCTGCTTGATATTTCTCTTAACTCAACCTCTAAGTTTGAGGCTCGTGTACTTCACACAATTCAGGAATATTATGCACAGAAGAAGGAACTTCCTAAGATCCTTACTTTCTCATTTGCTGCATATCTTGCTTTCTACCGTGGTACTGAAATCAAGGATGGCGCTTTAATCGGTCACAGAGGTGCAGATGAGTATCCTGTTAAGGACAGTCCTTCAGTGCTTGAATTCTATAAGGACGCTTGGACAGGCGTTGACGTTTCCGATAAGGCTTCTGTTGCAGAGCTCGTTAAGAAGGTTTGCGCTAACAAGGACTTTTGGCTTGGTGCTGACCTTAACACAGAGCTTGGCAATTTCCCTGAGGTTGTTGCAGACCACCTTTACAAC
Organism: uncultured Eubacteriaceae bacterium; assembly: GCA_938042265.1. GTDB lineage: Bacteria > Bacillota > Clostridia > Lachnospirales > CAG-274 > CALWRD01. Next base: position 1,828 of record CALIRN010000111.1, on the reverse strand, counting down.
ATCCTTAATGACGGTGTTGTAGCAGAAATCAAAAAAATTCTTGCATAAAAATTTAAAATAAATATGTGCCCCTGTCAAATTAACGGCAGGGGTATATAATAACCCCTGTTATTGGAGGATACTATGGAAAAATATATTAAGATAAATCCTAACGACAACGTAGTTGTTGCTATTGACGATATTAAGGCGGGCGAGGTAATTTGCGGCATTACCGCAAGTGAGGATATTGCAAGAGGTCATAAAATGGCTATTGTTGAAATCCCCGAGGGCACTAACATAATCAAGTACGGCTATCCCATAGGTCACGCAACCGAGACCATCAGCCCCGGTCAGTGGGCACACTCACACAATGTTAAAACCAACCTTAGCTCAACACTTGAATATACCTACGATCCAAAGCTTAACCCGATCCCCGTTACAAGACACGAAACCTTTATGGGCTATGTAAGAAAAAACGGCGAGGTTGGTATCCGTAATGAAATTTGGGTTGTTAATACGGTTGGCTGCGTAAATGGTGTATCAAACGCTATTGTTGAGGCAGCAAGAGCTAAGTATGGCAATAAGGTTGACGGTATTTACAATTTTGTTCATCCATACGGATGTTCACAGCTTGGTGAAGATCATGAGAATACTCAAAAGCTCCTTGCAGGTATGGTAAGACATCCAAATGCAGCAGGTGTGCTTGTATTAAGCCTTGGCTGCGAAAATAACAACTTAAATGAATTTAAAAAGGTTCTTGGTGACTATGACGAAGAAAGAGTTAAATTCTTTATCTGTCAGGAGCACAATGACGAGGTAACTGAGGCAGTTGAGGTTATAGGAGAGCTTGTTGAATATGCGTCACAGTTCAGGCAGGAGGAGGTTCCTGCAAGCAAGCTTGTAATCGGTCTTAAGTGCGGCGGCTCCGACGGTCTTTCAGGTATCACTGCTAACCCTCTTATCGGACGTATCTCTGATATTATGGTTGCTAACGGTGGTAAAACAGTTCTTTCCGAGGTGCCCGAAATGTTCGGTGCAGAAACAATACTTATGGACAGATGTGAAAACAAGGAGTTGTTTAACCAGACTGTTGACCTTGTAAACAACTTTAAGGAATACTTTATCAGCCATGGTGAGCCTGTAGGCGAAAATCCTTCACCCGGTAATAAGAAAGGCGGTATCACCACCCTTGAGGACAAATCCTTAGGCTGTACCCAAAAGGGCGGCACATCTGATGTTAAGGGTGTTCTCCTTTACGGTGAAAAAGCTACCGCACAGGGACTTAGCTTACTTCAGGGTCCCGGTAACGATATAGTTGCAATCAGCGGTATGATGGCAAGTGGATGTCATATTATTCTGTTCTCAACAGGTCGCGGTACTCCCGTAGGCTCACCTGTGCCAACAGTTAAAATTGCTACAAACACAGACCTTGCCACAAGAAAACCTAACTGGATTGACTGGAACGCCGGCAGACTTATTGAAGATAAGGAAATGGATTCCTATGCTGAGGAATTTTTCAAATACATTCTTGACGTTGCCTCAGATAAAATTAAGACAAAGAATGAGATTAACGGCTACAGGGAAATTGCTATTTTCAAAAATGGCGTAACCTTATAATAATTGGTGGTATTCCACTGATAATATATTCTATTTATGGAGGAAATAAAAATGGGTTTTATTGATGAAAACTTTTTATTGAAAACCGAAACTGCAAAAAAGTTATTTAACGACTATGCAAAGGCAGAGCCTATCTACGACTTCCACTGCCACTTAAATCCACAGGAGATTTATGAGAATAAGAACTTTGAAGATATTTCCGATGTATGGCTTGGCGGCGACCACTACAAGG
>CALIRN010000110.1 GCA_938042265.1 uncultured Eubacteriaceae bacterium | reverse complement strand
CTAAGTGACAAGTTTTTATTATTTCACTTGTTTACCTAGAAGGGAGCATATCATTCATTAATGCGACAGCCCCTTTTTTTGTTTAAGCAGAGCTTACAGCAAATAAAAAAGAAAAAATCCCGAATTCCTATTGACATAATATGAAATATGTGGTAAAGTACATTCTATCAAAAACATATTAATCATATAGAAATGATAGGAAAGTGAGTGTTGGCTATGAAGCAATTTAAGGTATGGCTGCCCTTTACGGCGGCGCTGGTAGCTTTGCTTGTACAGCTTTTTGTTAAAAACGGTGCCGGCGAGGTTAAAATTGAGTATTATACATATTTTTCGGTAATTGTACTGGCAATTACCCTTGCTGTAGCAGTCATGTCCTGTTTTACGGATAGCCTGAAAAAAACAGTGGAGTATAAAAGCCTGTTTTGGACGGGAGTTATTGCACTTATAACGGTAATTAATCTGCTTACGGCAAAGCTTAATCTGCTGCCTGTGATTTACTTCCCATCACCGTCAAAGGTAATAGGAGTAATAGTTGAGGACAGAGATGTACTGTTAAAATGTCTTGCTTATTCATCCAGACTGTTGTTTACGGGCTTTTTCGGAGGAGCTGTTGTAGGTATTGCGGCGGGTATAGCTATAGGCTTTAATAAGCACGCTGCCTACTGGCTTAATCCTGTTGTAAGATTTCTCGGCCCTATTCCATCCACAGCGTGGATACCTTTGGTTTTGGTTGTATTCCCCGATACAGTGTCGGCAAGCAGCTTTCTTATAGCTCTTGCGGTATGGTTCCCTACAACACTGATGACAAGCAGTGGAATACAGAATATTGCAAATGCCTTTTTCGAGGTTTCTGAAACACTGGGAGCAAATATCTTTTACAAAATATTCAAGGTAGGCGTGCCTGCGGCAATGCCAAGCATATTTATAGGTATATTTAACGGTACCTGTTCCGCCTTTATCACTCTTATGACAGCGGAGATGATTGGTGCAAAATACGGTTTGGGCTGGTACATAAACTGGCAGAAGGAAATGATGTGCTATGCAAACGTATACGCAGGACTGATAGTAATAGCGGTAACATTTTCCATACTTATAACCTTGCTTTTTAAAGTAAAGGACAGACTTCTTGTATGGCAGAAGGGAGTGATAAAATGGTAAATAATCAAACAACAGGCGCAATTAAAGTGTCGGGGGTAGTAAAGCGTTTTACCCAGCCAAACGGCGAGGAAATAACAGCCTTAAACGGTGTTAATCTAGATATAGAGCCGGGCAGCTTTGTATCCTTTATAGGTCCTTCGGGCTGCGGTAAATCAACTCTTTTAAGACTGATTGCAGGCCTTGACAAACCAACGGATGGAGAGCTTACCCTTGACGGTGAGGTAATCAGAAAGGCAGGCTGTGAGCGTGGGCTTGTATTCCAAAATCCCACACTGTTCTCATGGCTTACAATCTATGACAATATAGCCTTTTCCCTTAGAGCAAGAGGTATTTATAAGGAGCAAAAGTCACTTGTGCAGGAATATCTTGAGCTTGTGGGCCTAAAGGATTTTGCCTCGGCATTTCCCCATCAGCTTTCGGGTGGTATGGCACAGAGGGCATCCATAGCCAGAGCGCTGGTGGGACATCCAAAGGTGCTGCTCCTTGACGAGCCCTTAGGCGCACTTGATGCCTTTACACGTATGAATATGCAGGACGAAATACTTCGTATCCGCGGTGAAAAGAATATGACAATGGTTATGGTTACTCACGATGTTGACGAGGCAATTTACCTTTCTGATACAATTGTTGTAATGTCACCAAGACCCGCAAAAATTGAAAAAATAATTGATGTTGGTCTTTATGGACAAAGAGAGCGAAATAACCCCGAGTTTTTAAGATTACGTTCCGAAATACTTGAAATACTGCACTTTGCAGGGAAAGTTAAGGAACCTGATTATTATATCTGATATAGGAGGAATTATAAAATGAAGTTAAAAAGATTTTTAAATGTATTTACAGCGTCAATTTTAACCGCAACGGTACTGGCGGGTTGCGGAGGCAGCGGAACCGCTCAAACAGGCGGAGCCTCTGAAACGGCAGGTACGGAAACGGCAGGGGATGATTACGTGCTTAAAATTGCCTACAACAATTCCCTATGTGAGGCGCCTATACAAATGGGTGTGGAAAAAGGCTTTTTTGAAGCTGAGGGACTTAAGTTTGAAATGGTAAAGGTCGATGCGGCTCATATGCCTGAGGCTATCGGCTCAGGTCAGATTGATGCAGGCTTCGGTCTGCTTGGCAAGTATCTTCAGCCTATTGATAACGGACTTGACATAAAGATAACCGCAGGTATACATACAGGCTGCGTTAAGCTGCTTGTTCCTCAGGACTCCGATATTAAAACCGTTGCGGATTTAAAGGGTAAAAAGGTCGGTACCACAGGTCTGGGTGCGGCAGCTCCAACAATTATTGCAAGACGCTCCCTTTATCATGCAGGGCTTAATGCCTCTGCCGATAACTGTGATGTGGAATTTGTTGTATACGGTGGAAGCGATCTGGCACAGGCGCTTGCCAACGGTGCAGTTGATGCAATAGCCAACGGTGATCCACAGGCGTCAATTGCCGAAAAGGAATATAATTTACGCCCTATAATTGATACCGCCACCGACGAAGAATATAAGGATGAATACTGCTGCATAAGCTTTGTAACAGGTCAGCTTGCGCAGGAGCATCCTGAAATTGCGGAAAAGTTTACAAGGGCTATTATGAAGTCCTCCCAGTGGGTTGAGGAAAATAAGGATGAGGTTGCAAAAATTCAGGTTGAAAATGACTGGGTTTCGGGTGATGCCGAGTTTAATGCAAGCGTATTGAATAACTACAGCTATAAGCCATCTCTTAACGGCGGCTATGAGGCATTAAAGGCAACCGTGCCCGATTTACAGGCAATAGGACTTATCAATGCAGACAGAGATCCCGATGAATTTATTGAATCAATAGCATATAAGTTTGACGGCTTAACCGATGAGGATATTTTAGGAGAAGATACTTCCGTTGAGGCGACAACGGCAGATTGCTGTGAGCCCGTATCTGAGCAGACTCCTGATTGCTGCGAAACCACCTCTGAAGCAATACCCGACTGCTGCAGCTAATTTTGGGCACTGATTAATTCAAGGTAAAAAATCAGCATTTCACAAGGATAGGAGGAAATAAAAATGAGTGAAGAAAAGAAAGTAAGACAATGCCTTACCTGCGCCAACTGCCGTGTTAAGGCCTGTATGAATCGTGAAGAAGAAAAATATCCCAAGTTTTGTCTTACAGCCAAGGTAGATCAGGATCTGCTTGCGGCCACAAAGGAGTTATATCTGAATGATGAAATCAACCAAAGACTTGCTCAGGTTGCAGCCGAGGTTGAGGGTAACTTCTACGGCAAATATACCAGAGTGCAGGAAACCATTGAGTTTATCAAGCGTTACGGTGCAAAAAAAGTAGGTATTGCCACCTGTGTAGGTCTTTTAAACGAAGCAAGCATATTTGCGTCTCTGCTTAAAAAGCACAATATTGAGTACTATGCGGTTGGCTGTAAAATAGGGGCGGTGGAAAAGTCAGAAATTGGTATTCCGAAGGAAAATACCCTTACAAAGGGTGAAAAATATGAGTCTATGTGTAACCCGATTATGCAGGCAAAAATACTTAACGGGCAGAAAACCGACCTTAATATTTTAATAGGCTTGTGCGTGGGACATGATGCACTCTTCCTAAGATATGCCCAGGCTCCCACAACAGTGCTTATTGTAAAGGACAGGGTAACGGGACATAACCCCGCCGTGCCTCTGTATACCTGCAACAGCATTTACAGCAAAATTTAAGATAAATGAGTGTTTATATTGCCTAAAAATACTCATTTATACCGTAACTCACTCTTTTTACAATCAAAGAGCATTCCAACGGGAATGCTCTTTTTTTGCTTGACCTATACCGCAATGTAAGCTTACCTTGGTAACAGCAATGGACGCTCTCACTCATACAGTTGAATTTTATTTATCAAAGGAAGCCTTTTCCTTTTCAGAAATACTTTTCCCTAAAGCCGTAACCCTTATAGCGGAAGATTTTATTATGTTTGCGTACAACACCTTTACAGGTCTGTCAGATGCAGGCGGCTTTATTCTTTAATACACAACAAATTGCCCATTTATTATTCACGCCTTGCAGCAGTCTTCTTTTATTAATCAGTGTTTCCTTAAAAAATTAGTTTAAATCCAAAATATTTATGCAATATTCACGAAGTTATGTTATAATAAAATATATACAAGAAAGAGGGGGGTACTTATGAAAGCATTAAAAAAAGCAATATCAATTTTTTTGGCAACAGCACTTACAGTTGGCTCTGTCTGTGTTAACACATTTGCCGAAACAGCAGTACAACTTAAGAATAAAACATGGAATATGTCAGAGCACGAAACTGCCTCCAACATAACGGCATCCTTTGAATGGAATGACCTTAACATTGCCGCAACAACGGAAAAAGCCATATCCTTCGACGGCAGTTATATGAAAACAAGCGGCGGTGCAAATGTTGTAAAGTTCAAGGTAGCTGCTCCATGTAATATAAAAATAACTGCCAAAAACAACGGCAACAGTACGGTAAGATATGCTGTACTCAGTGATGGCAGTAATACATTGGGCAAACTTGAACTGCCCATAACACAAAAGGATGCAAATGCTGAATACAGCTATAGCGGTCTTGGCTGTGAGCTTTCACTGGCACCAAGCGGCGGCGGTATAAGCATAAAATCCATTTCGGTTGAATACTTAAATACAAACAACAAAAAGGGTGATGTCAATGGCGATAAGAATATTGACAAAAAAGACGCATCCGTTGTACTCAGCCATATTTTAGGGATAAAAACCATAGATGATGCTGTCCAGCTTGCGGCAGCAAATGCAAACAATAGCGGCAGTGTTGATATGCTTGATGCAATATGGATTTTGAATAATCAATATGAGGAGAAAACCGAAACCACAACAACACAAACCATTGACACATCTGACGGAACAGTAGTAAGCAGCTATGCTCAGCTTGTCAGTGCGGCAGGTAAGTCAGATGCCAAGGTTTACATTACTGCCGATATTGAAATGGAGAGCAGACTTCAGCTTTCAAAGGGCGGCGTATCTCTTATAGGTGTTCCTGATGAAAACGGTATTCTGCCTGTGCTTAATTTTGAGAATATGACAGGCACAGATATTATTAACAGCTCCTCCTCTGATAGTGATGTAGGTGTCAGAATAAACAGTGCAAACAATACCGTTAAAAACCTTATAATAGAAAAAGCCCACGATAACGGTATTCAGATTAAAGGTACAGGTGCAACAGGAAATACTGTTGAAAACTGTATTGTCAGATATAATAATGACAGCGGTATACAGGTTACGGGCGGTGCTACAAATAACACTCTGAAATGTGTATACAGCTACCGTAATTGCGATGTTTACACAAGAGGCGGAAATGCAGACGGCTTTGCAATCAAGCTTTCCGCAGGTCCCGAAACAACAACGGATACAGATGTAATGAAAGCCAACGGAAACTTTATGATAGACTGCTATGCGTGGGAAAACGGAGATGATGGCTGGGACAGCTTTGATTATCCGTCATCCTCGGATACAACCGTAACGGGAAACAAACAGACTGCTCCCGATAAGTGGACCTACTGGCTTGAATACACAAACTGTATGGGATG
>CALIRN010000109.1 GCA_938042265.1 uncultured Eubacteriaceae bacterium | reverse complement strand
TATGGTTCTATTTTACCATAAATAGGCGATTTTGTTTACTTTGTCAACAGGTCCACCTTGGGATTGACCCAAATATTAATCTATTATTCCCCTTATTTCACTTAAATCCTTTATGCCCTGTTTTATCATAAATTCCTCAATTCCCTCGACTACCTGCTGCGTAGCCATAGGATTGAAGAAGTTTGCGGTACCCACTGCAACACCCGTTGCGCCCGCCATAATAAACTCAATGGCATCCTCTCCTGTGGAAATACCGCCAAGACCGATAACTGGCACGTCAACTGCCTTGCACACCTGATAAACCATTCTTACGGCCACAGGCTTAACGGCAGGACCGCTCATACCTCCCACCTTTCTGTCAAGGACAGGCTTTCTTCTGTAAATATCAATCTTCATACCCGTAAGAGTATTGATAAGGCTAAGTGCATCCGCGCCCCCCGCAACAGCCGCCCTTGCAGTTTCGGTAATATCCGTAACATTAGGACTCAGCTTAACTATGAGAGGCTTGTCCGCCTCCCTTTTAACTGCGGAAACAACCTTTTCAATCATACCGCAGTCCGTACCAAAAGCCATACCGCCCTCTGACACATTGGGGCAGGAAATATTAAGCTCCAGCATATCCACGTCCTGCCCCTGCAGCGCCTTAACCACATTTACATATTCCTCAATGGAATGACCGCATACATTTACAATAATATTTGTGTCATACTGTCTTAAGAAGGGAATATCCTCTTTTATAAAATAATCAACCCCCGGATTTTGCAGACCCACACTGTTAAGCATACCGCCGTAAACCTCTGCAATACGGGGTGCATTGTTGCCCTTCCAAGGCTTATCGGCAACACCCTTTACAACCACACCTCCGAGTCTGCTCAAATTCACAAATTCTCCATATTCTCTGCCGCTGCCAAAGGTACCCGATGCCGTCATAACAGGGTTTTTAAATTCAACTCCGCATATATTAACCTTCGTATTCATCACCAAACCACCTCTCTGCCTTCAAATACGGGACCGTCCTTGCATACCTTTTTGTGCTCCCAATCACTGCCGCTTTTAATTTTGACAACACAGCCTACACAGGCGCCTATGCCGCATGCCATACGTTCCTCCATGGACACCTGACATTCAACTCCCTTTTCAACGGCATATTCCGTTAAAAATTTAAGCATAATCCTTGGACCGCAGGAGTATATAACATCGGCAGTTAAATTTTTCTCCCTTAAAAGCTGAACGGCATTACCCTTAAAACCTTCACTGCCATCATCAGTGGCAATATATACGGCTGCTCCCGCCCTTTCAAAATCCTCCTTAAGTATACTAAGCTCCGCTGACCTTGACGCAAGCACAACCGTACCGCCGCCAAGCTGCTTTACTGCCTCAAGAAGGGGCGGCACACCGATACCTCCGCCCACAAGCAGTGCAGATTTATCCTTTTTAAGCTTATAGCCGTTGCCGCAGGGACCAAGCAGCTTAACCCAATCACCGCTTTTAAACCCTGAAAATATCTCTGTACCCTTGCCAACAACCTGAAAAACAAGCCTTAAGCCATTATCCGTAATTTCACATATACTTATGGGACGTGCAAGCAGATATTCCCTGCTTCCGGTATATACCTCAACAAACTGTCCTGCCTTTGCCTGTAACGCAATCTGCGGACATTCCAAAACCATATCGTAAATATTGGCAGTAATATTTCTGTTGGAAATTATCCTTGCCATTTCAACACATTTCACTGCTTTTCCTCCTTTGCAGAATATTCCATATACATTTTAATCTATGTATGAAAAATTTACAAGGTATTTTACACAAAATACATAACATATATTGACAAACAGGTTTAATGATGTTAAACTTAAATTAGTTTAAAGCTGTTAAACCAAACGGAGGTAATTATGGAACAATATAAATTAGGAGATATGGAAACACATTTTGCAAAAATTATATGGGACAGAGCACCCATATCCTCAGGAGAACTGGTAAAAATATGTGAAACCGAGCTTAACTGGAAAAAGTCCACCACCTACACCATGCTCCGCAGACTTTGCCAGCGTGGAATTTTTGTTAATAAAAAGGGTACCGTCAGCATTCTTATTTCAAGAGAGGATTTTATGGCAATGCAGAGCAAGCAGTTTGTAGACGAAACCTTCAGTGGCTCACTGCCACGTTTCTTAACTGCCTTTACAAAAAAGCAAAAGCTCAGCCAAAGGGAAATAGACGAAATACAGGCTCTGATTGACAGCTATGGAAACACTGATTAATTCAAAAAAATAAATTTAACTGTTCAGCGGTGAAAAATCAAACGGAGTAGGACTAATTTTTCAAGAAAAAGCAACATTTTAATATATTTTAAAGTTTTTCCCAGAAAAATTCGTTTCGGAGTGCCGGATTTTTCGTAAATCTATTTTTTAATGTATTAGATCAGTATTTCCCTATAAGAGTAAATAAAGAGGAGATAATATGGAAAGCTTATTTATAACCGTACTTAATATGTCCTTTACCGGCAGTATTTTAATAGTGTTTGTGCTTATTACAAGGCTGCTGCTTAAAAAGGCACCAAAAATATATTCCTATCTGCTGTGGCTTGTACCTATGTTCAGGCTTATCTGTCCCTTCTCGATTGAAAGCGCCTACAGTCTGATACCTGCAAACCCGCAGCCTATACCAACAGATATCGGATTATCGGCAGCACCCCATATAAACACAGGCATAGCTGCTTTAAACAGCAATATAAATGCCTCCCTGCCAGTTCCTGACGCTGCGTGCAGTGTTAATCCACTGCAAATATTGCTGGCAATAGGCTGCCTTGTATGGATCGCGGGTATAGCCTTAATAACTGTATACACTCTTGCTTCCTACATAAAATTAAAAATTACACTGTTATCACACAGCACAAACACTGAAAAAAATATCTATACCTGCAGCAAAACGGATATTCCCTTTGTAATGGGTATATTCAACCCTAAAATTTATCTGCCCGCAAACCTTGACAATGCAGAAAGAGAATTTATAATTCTTCACGAAAAAACACATATTAAAAGACTTGACTATATAGTTAAATTCATAGGCTGGTTAATACGCACCCTGCACTGGTTTAATCCTCTTGTATGGCTTGCCTACAGTCTTATGGAAAAGGATATGGAAATGTCATGTGATGAAACGGTTATTGCCAAAGCAGACGCCGATATAAAACAGGCATATTCAGGCACACTGCTGCATTTTTCCGCATTAAAAAGCAGGAACAGACTGCCTGTTGCCTTTGGCAATACCAATATAAAAGACAGAATTAAAAACATTCTCTCTTTCAAAAAGCCTCCTGTAATAATTGCGGGTCTGCTGATAATTTCCGTAGTCGGATTCGGATTGGCATGTATGTTAAGTCCAAAACAGACACCCATTGACACGCCCGTTGACACACTTGAACAGGTAATATCCTCAAAGTATACGGAAAGTGACTTTTATGCTTTGATTGCAGATGAGGCTAATATAACCGTTATCAGAAAGGAGGATTTTACTGATTGGCTGAACACAGTTGATTTATCTGAAATCGAAAAGCCGCCGCATATTGACGAGCTTACAAGTGACTTTATAATTTACGCCGCAGACAATGAATTCAAGATATACAGTGACTGTACCATGTCGGCAAAATTGGATAACTGCCTGCATTATTACACCATATCCAAGGACAATTATGATCAGCTTTTCTTTTACTATGCCATAAGGTCAAATGTCTACCCTTATGGCAGTAAGCAACAGCCTGATAATTACATATACACAGGTGACGACCCTCTTTTACGGCTTGCATACGCAACGGAAATGAGCATCATACCCGATGAGGGCTTTAAGGTTGCATCAATAAAGTTGTTTAACTACAGCCTTGAAGATAATAAGCTGAAAATTTTTGTAATTGTTTATGAGGAAACCTATAAGGTAAACGAAAATGAGGTTATCTTAGCAGGCGGCTCTGTTAGGTGCAAAGCAATAACCTTTACGGGCAGCACCGTTCAAAAAAACGGTTTAATTGATATAAATAATTTTACTTCCTATCCCGCGCAAATTGTAAATGCCTCTGACGGCTCATACTGGAAGTCCTCTATAGAACAATTTTGTACAACACCTGTCACAAACAAAAAAATCCAAGGGCTTGCGGATAAAATAACTGCTTATTATTCCGACTATACCGAGCTTCAACAAATGCAAAGAGAACATCTTGTACAGACTTTAAACGAAAGCGGATTTAAAGATATGTACCTTGCAACAGAGTACGATAACAGCAGGGAAAAACTTAATTAATACAAAAAGGCTGCGGTTTTGCCGCAGCCAAATTTATTTTAATCATCAAGCTTTTTTTTCATCTTATCCCAAAAGCCTTCTTTTTTTGTACCCTCACCAATATCCTCTGCAAATTGTCTTAAAAGATTTTTCTGCTTATCGGTAAGCCTTGATGGGATAACCACCTTAAAGGTAACAACCTGGTCACCTCTCAGCTTAGGATTACGTACGTTAAATACACCCTTACCCTTAAGTGTAACCTTATCACCGGGCTGGGTACCCGACTTAACGGTATACTTTTCATCACCGTCAATTGTCGGTATTGTAATTTCATCACCCAATGCCGCCTGCGTCATACTTATAGGTACTTCAACAAGTATGTTATTGCCGTCACGTACAAAGGTTTTATGTGGCATTACACTTATTGCAACATACAGATCACCGTTTTGTCCGCCTCGCTCGCCTGCACCGCCAAGACCTGTTTTTCTTATACTTTGTCCATGGGCAATACCTCTTGGAATATCAATAGTAACGGTTTTATCCGTAGTTATGTTGCCCTTACCTCCGCACTTTGAGCAGGGAGTTTTAATAACCTTACCCTCACCTCCGCAGGCAGAACATGGACGCTGCGTCTGCATCATACCAAACGGAGTTTGCTTTGTAACAACCTCCTGACCTGTTCCATGACATCTTGAACAGGTTTCTGCATAAGTACCCGGCCTACAGCCGCTGCCATGACACTGGTCACATGTTTCGGTTACGGGTATTTTAATCTCTTTTTTGCAGCCAAAAACACTTTCCTCAAAGGTAAGATTTACATTTACCTGCATATCCCTGCCCTTACGTGGGCCGTTTCTGCGTCTGGAGCTGCCACCACCGAATATATCACCAAAGCCAAAGCTTTCAAAAATATCACCGAAGTCCATACCGCTGAAGCCACCAAAGCCGCCTGCACCTGCGCCCGCTCCGCCGCCCTCAAAGGCCGCATGTCCGTATTGGTCATAGGCTGCTCTCTTCTGAGGGTCCTTTAAAATTTCATACGCCTCATTTACCTCTTTAAATTTTGCCTCCGCCTCACTGTCACCTGGGTTATTATCGGGATGGTATTTCTTAGCCTGAGTACGGAAAGCCTTTTTTAATTCTGCATCCGAGGCACCTTTCTGAACACCCAGCACCTCATAATAATCTCTTTTGGAAGCCATTTTTTACACCTCTAACTATTTATTACACTGCCAAAAGCCGGCTTTTCACCGGCTTTAGCTCATTATTTATTTCAGCCGTCAATGATGTCATCATCACCATTTGGAGCTGTGCCCTGTGCACCCATATTAGGGTCCATACCCTGTGCACCGCCTGCCTGCTGATACATCTTTGCACCTATTTCCTGCATCTTTGTGCTGAAGCTTTCGCAAGCACTCTTAAGTGCAGAAACGTCAGCCTCGCTCATAGTCTCGGCAACCTTGCCCTCGCTTAAGGTCTTAAGTGAGGAAATTTCGCTTTCAAGAGTAGCCTTATCCTCTGCGGAAATCTTATCACCCATATCCTTTATAAGCTTTTCTGTCTGGAAGATTAAATTATCCGCCTCGTTTTTAACATCAACAGCCTCCTTACGCTTCTTATCCTGCTCAGCGTACTGCTCAGCCTCCTTAACGGCTCTTTCAATTTCATCATCGCTAAGGTTTGTGCTTGATGTAATTGTAATATTCTGCTCCTTGCCCGTGCCTAAATCCTTTGCACTAACCTTTGTGATACCGTTTGCATCAATATCAAAGGTAACCTCAATCTGTGGGATACCTCTTGGAGCAGGAGCAATACCATCAAGACGGAACTGCCCTAAGCTCTTGTTATCCCTTGCAAGAGGTCTTTCACCCTGAACAACGTTAATATCAACCGCTGTCTGATTATCTGCATAGGTTGAGAAAATCTGCTTTTTATTTACGGGGATAGTAGTGTTTCTTGGAATAAGAACCGTTGAAACACCGCCTGCCGTTTCAATACCAAGTGAAAGAGGTGTAACATCAAGCAGCATAATGTCACCTGCACCTGCATCACCTGCAATTTTACCGCCCTGAATGGACGCACCCAAAGCAACACACTCATCAGGATTAATACCCTTGAACGGCTCCTTGCCCGTAATCTTTGTAACCTCCTCCTGTACGGCAGGTATTCTTGTTGAGCCGCCTACAAGAAGAACCTTGTCAAGATCTGCTGCCGTTAAATCAGCATCCTTTAAAGCATTCTGAACAGGCACGATTGTTGCGCTCACAAGGTCTGCCGTAAGCTCGTTGAATTTCGCTCTTGTAAGAGTAACGTCAAGGTGCTTAGGTCCGTCCTGATTCATTGTGATATATGGAAGGTTGATGTTTGAGGTTGTAGCTGATGAAAGCTCCTTCTTAGCCTTTTCTGCTGCCTCCTTAAGACGCTGCATAGCCATCTTGTCGTTTCTTAAATCAATGCCTTCCTTCTTTTGAAACTCACTTACAAGGTAATCCATAACCCTCTGGTCGAAGTCATCACCACCAAGGTGGTTGTTACCGCTTGGTGCAAGCACCT
>CALIRN010000108.1 GCA_938042265.1 uncultured Eubacteriaceae bacterium | reverse complement strand
TTGTAACAGAATCTCTGCTTAAAAGCCACGCCCCCGTAAGCCCTCCCAGCTGACACAAAAGTACCAAAATCAATGCAAGAAGAGCTACTTTTTGTACTTTATTAAACTTTTTTAATTTATTTAACATACATAGCCCCCTTACGTTAAATTTATTATTCTTTTAATTCCGATTGAGTACATTACTGTTCGGTCTGCGGCTCATCAATTACAGACTCATCTCCTAAAACAGCCTCCTCCGTGTTGCTTTTTTCTTCATATTGCTGACCATTGTCAGGCTGTTGTTCATCGCAGAATACTTCCTCCTCAGTATCCTCCTGTGGCAATTGATAAACCACCGTTACGGTTATGCTCGAAATCATTTTATTAATACGTGCCTGTTCATATTGAGTCATTACATAATCTGCAAATACACTGTCTGAGGTTGTATCGTCCTCGGCAAATGCCGCAAATGCCGCAGTTGTTGCCACGGTGTCAATGGGTCTTGGTACATCATTGCTTGCAAGCATATCCGTATTCCAGCGTTGTTCTACCGCACCGCCCACTGTTTGGACAGCATCCGCAAGCACAGATACCCTTAAAAGTGCGCCATTGTCGCTATAATTTTTTAGCAGTGTTTCCTTTTTGACGGTTACACTCTTTAAAAGAGGCTCAGTTGTATCCCCCACATATAAAACACCCTTATCTGTTATTCCGCCGTCATCTGTATCTGCATAGTGAGGTGTCGTATAATAAAAATAGCCGTTATTATAGCTCCAATGGCTGTCCCAATTATCTGCAAGGTTAAGTTACATCCCCCATTGTAAAGTAACTGCCTGTTATGCTTGCAGGAAAATCGTCCTGCAGAATACCTACCTGAAATGCACTTTCGCTTTCATTTACAAACTTAGGAAAAATACATACCCTAACATATACAGGCACAGGATTTGTGCCGCCTGTGTTTTTAATTTGTACGAGCTTAGCTGCTACTACATTGCCCGTTTTGTTTTCCCCGACAACTTCATCATCAAATACAACTGTATTCATCACAGCATCTGTCGGCTCACCGTTTTCAATTACAACTATATCTGCACTGGAAGGAATAAAGCTGTTGTTAATCGACTTGGCGGATCGGATTGAAGCAAAAACAAGCACAGCCAAAGCAATACATATTGCCGCTGAAAATATAATTAACTTTTTCTTTTTACCGTTCAAGTAGTTGCCCCTCCTTCCTGAACGAGATTAGCTTACATTAAATAAGAGAAAACAGCCCGTATTTTCTCCTTTTTAATATAAGCTGTTTTTAATTTTATCCAAAGGGGAGGTAATGAGGGCATTACCTCCCAAAGCAGTATTTACTTAATATATGTTTGCCTATTGGATAAATTTATTTTAGTACATTAATCAGTATTTAACTTGTTTTAATTAAGGTGTATCAGCAGTTGTAACATCGACAATACTCTTATAAGTATCAGCATTTAAATTTGTGTCTTCAAAAGCAAATGTATCTACGGCAGCCTTAATAGTGCCCTGTGTACTGTCATTTTTAACAGTAAGCTTATATACTATATCAGTAATTTCCTTACCATCAAGCTTACCTGTAAATGTATCCTTAAATGTTACGGACTTGAGCAATGGCTTTGTTGTAGCGCCTGACTCAAGGACAGTATTATAATAGAAATAACCGTTTCTGTAATACCAATTATCACCAGCTGTTGGATCTTTAATCAGATTATTTTCATTGTTAAATACATCATCATAGAAATTAAGGGTAACGATATCATTAAGTGTTGCCCAATCATCGGTATTATCATTAATGCCCTCTAAAGTAAGAGTTTTTGTTTCAGCAGCGTATACGCTTATTTTCAAAGCCTGATTCAGGCTTGAACTGATTGGAGCGCCATAAGTAGGATCCTGAGTATAATCACCTTCGCTTCCACTGTGGTTTGGTGTAACAGTAATCTCATAAGCGTTGCCGTCAGTGTCAATAGCATATCCCAAAAACTCATAGTTATAGCCTGTTTCAACAATATTGTCGGCTCCTGTGTTTTCACCGTCAACAAGCTCACTGTCACCCTTTGCAGCCTTTACATAAAGCACTACATTAGCAGGAATATAAAGCTTATCCTTTAAAGCATATAATGCACTGTCTTCTGCTGCATTTGATATATCTTCATTAGTAATCAAATTATACTTGAATTCATTGTTTGTATCATTGTTATAATTCTGCTTGGTTGCTTCAATAGCATCCTTATTTACCGTAAAATTAGATGTAACGTTTAATGTAGGCGCTGATGTTACTGCTACTGCCTTTCCATCAGCATCTACAGCTGTCAAAGGAGTTTCGCCACCCTTTGCAAGATAAGTTAAGTCAT
>CALIRN010000107.1 GCA_938042265.1 uncultured Eubacteriaceae bacterium | reverse complement strand
ATGGTTCTATTTTACCATAAATAGGCGATTTTGTTTACTTTGTCAACAGGTCCACTTTGGTATTGACCCAAGTTTTGTCTAACTTTTTGGGATCAGTTCATACAGGTAGCAGATTTTTATTTTTAATTAATTATTGGGTAAGCAACATTCTGTCATTATCAAAAACCTTATTACGCTTAAGTGAGTACATATTAAGCACATCATCAAGGGACATACCTGCCCTTTCCTCACCGCTGACATCAAGTATTATACTTCCCTCATCCATCATAATTGTACGGCTGCCCGTAACAAATGCCGCAGACAAATTATGAGTAATCATAAGAGTTGTCAGCTTATTTTTATTAACTATATTATTTGTAATTTTCATTACCGTTTCGGCTGTTGCAGGGTCAAGTGCCGCCGTATGCTCATCAAGTAAAAGCAGCTTAGGTGGTACAAGGGTGCACATAAGCAAAGTTACCACCTGTCTTTGTCCGCCTGAAAGCAAACCAACCTTAGTCTTCATCCTGTTCTCCAGCCCCATACCAAACTCGCTTAAAGCCTGACGAAACATTTCTCTGTCTTTTTTTGTAACGGCAAAAGCAAGCCTGCCTTTCCTTGCTCTGGCAAAAGCAAGAGCTATATTTTCCTCAATGGTAAGGTTTGGAGCCGTACCCTTCATAGGGTCCTGAAAAACCCTGCCTATAACGGAAGCTCTTTTATATTCAGATACAAAGCTTATATCTCTTCCGTCAAGCACAACGCTGCCGCTGTCAAGCCAAAAACTGCCGCATATAGCATTAAACAGAGTGGATTTACCTGCACCGTTAGAGCCCACAATAGTAACATAATCTCCGTCCTCTAAGGTCAAATTCAGTTTATTAAGCGCTGTATGCTCATTTGGAGTACCCTTTGAAAAAACCTTAACTGCATTTTTAATTTCCAACATTTTTAAGAGCCTCCTTTTTGATTTTACTGCGCTCAATATGATATTTAATTGTAGGCAGTGAAAGAGCAACCGCAACAATAACCGCAGATACCAGCTTAAGCAGAAAAGCAGGGAATACGCTTGAATTAATGGCAACAGCTACAATAAACCGATAAACAATACTGCCGATAAGCGCCGAAATAAAGCCTGCCGTAACGCCTCGCCTACCTACAAATGCTTCGCCTATAATAACTGACGCAAGTCCTACCACCAGTATACCTACACCCGAGTTAATATCCGCAAAGCCCTGATACTGGGCAAGCAGACCTCCGGAAAGAGAAATAAGAGCATTGCTGATTGCAAGTGCCAGTATTTTGGTTGCATCAACATTAATTGAAGAAGCTCTTACCATTGCCTCATTATCACCTGTTGCACGTATACAAAGACCAATCTGGGTTTTAAAAAAAACTATTATTACAACAAGTACAGCTATTGCAGCCAAAAACGAAACTGCAAGCTTTGCACCATTCTGACTAAAACCGATTGACTGTACAAGCTTGAACACCGTATCATTGCCTATAAGAGATACATTTGAACTTTTACCCATAACCAACAGATTTATTGAATAAAGACCGCTCATAGTAAGTATGCCTGCAAGAACCGGATGCACTCTAAGCTTTGTCTGTATAATACCCGTAACACAGCCTGCAAGCAGACCTGCAACCACAGCTGCTGCAAGTGCCGCCACAGGGTGTCCTGCCATGGTAATTACAGCAGATACCGCAAGACCAAACGTGAAGCTACCCTCTGCCGTAAGATCCGGAATGTTTAATATTCTGAAGCTGATATATATTCCCAGTGCAAGCATTGCATATATAAAACCCTGCTGCAGGGAGCCAAATACAAGTAGCATTAAACCGCCTCCGCTTTACTGCACATCTTCAACAAACTGTATATCAGCTTTATCTTCCAAATCAATACCGATAGCATCTGCCGTAGTCTTATTAACTACTGTATTTGCAGCAGGCACTACCTCGGCAAGCACCTCTGATACAGCCTTACCCTCAAGTATCTCTATTGCCTTATCGGCAGAAATTGCACCAATTTCCCTGTCACTTATGGCAATGGTAGCAAAAGCACCGCTGTCTACCATTACGGCAGAGCTACCGTATACAGGTATTTTATTTGCACGTGCAATCTCTGTAACCATAGTCATTGCATCCTGAATTACACTGTCATTAGGGACAAAAATGGCATCAACCTTGCCTGCAAGAGATTGTGCCGCCTGCTGCACTTCAGAGGAATTTGTAACAACAGCCTCGGTGTACTCAATACCTTTGCTGTCAAGATATTCCTTGGCATCCTTTACAGTATTAACAGAGTTTACCTCACTTGTGTTATATAAAATACCGTAATTTGTACGTCCCGGTG
This sequence comes from uncultured Eubacteriaceae bacterium, assembly GCA_938042265.1. Taxonomy (GTDB): domain Bacteria; phylum Bacillota; class Clostridia; order Lachnospirales; family CAG-274; genus CALWRD01. Next base: position 4,357 of record CALIRN010000107.1, on the reverse strand, counting down.
TAAGCTCATCGGCAAGAGCAAAAATATCCTCTACGGGGATAGCGTTTGAGGTACCTGTTGCATTCTTATCCGGAGCAGCCGACATATCGGTAATAACTCCTGCCGCAACAGGGTTGGAAACAGCTACAAATACAACAGGAATACCGCTTTCAAGATTAACCATAGCCTGTGTTGCAGGGGTTGCGATTGTACAAACCAAATCCATACCGTTGCTTACCATACTCTGGCATATGGTATTCAGGTTTGTTGCATCTCCCTGTGCCGTTTCATAAGTAATCTCACACTTGTCCTCTGTATAGCCCTTGGCCTTAAGCTCCTCAATAAAGCCCTCTCTCATATCATTAAAGGCACCGTTTTCCACCATCTGGATAACACCTACCTTTATTTTATCACCACTGTCGGCATCTTCCACAGTCTGCTCACCGCTGTCACCTGTTGAAGTACCCTGACAGCCTGTTAAAAGCATAGCTGCCGCCATTGTTAAACCCAAAGCTCTCATAAATCTCTTTTTCATTATTGTTTCTCCTCTCATCTAATCAATTATATTTTTTAAGCTCTTCAAAAGCATTAATTAACATTTCTTCCGTTATTTTATATGGGTTATGGATAACATCAGGAGCATTGACCACCGCAGGCAGTACCGCCTTAATCTGTTCCTCCGATATTTCAATATCCGAAAGTGCAACAGGCAGTCCCACTGATTTATTAAAGGTGTACAGCCTGTTAAACTCCTCATAATTCTTATCACACAGCAGCAGTATAAGCACACCAAAGCCTACAACCTCGCCATGGAGATGCCTTTGTTCAATATGCGGATACTTTGTCAGGGCATAAAAAACAGCATGTGCAAGTCCGCTGTTATAATGTACCGTATGCTCCAGGGTAAGCAGAATAGATGCAATAGCCGTAGTAACAACTATTGATAATACGCACTGTTCCAGCTCGTAACCGCTGACGCCCTTTTTGTTCTGCTCAAGTGCAGCTTTACCGTATTTTAAAATAGGCTTATAGCACATAAGGCTGACCGTTGCGCCCAAGTCAAAATAATGAGGTATTTCTTCATCACGTGAAGAAACGGTTGACTCAAAATATTTTGCGTAGGTATCACCCATACCTGCCCACATATATCTGAAAGGTGCTTTTGCTATAACCTCTGTATTGATAAATGCGTGCATTGGCGGTCTTTCAAAAAAGAAGGGCTCCTTAAAGCTTCCGTCTGCATTGTACATAATAGCTACACTTGTACACGCCGCACAGGTTGACGCTATTGTAGGAAACGTAAATACAGGCTTATTAAGCTTAATACTCAGACATTTGCATGTATCAAGAGCCTTGCCCCCGCCTACGGCAAAAATATAGTCAGCAGACTTTACCTCATAACAGTCCATAAGAGCCGAAACGTTTTCATAGCTTGCTTCTCCACCATACCAAAGCTTACCCGTAATTTCAATACCTGCCGCCTCTGTATTTTCTATAATGAAATCAACAATAGCAGCCATGGCTTTTTTGCCGCCTATAATAACCGCCTTGCTTCCATAGTTCATACAGATATTTCCGATTTGTGAATATACCCTATCCCCAATGGAATAATCAGGCATATAAACACTGTAATTTTCCAAACTCATCTGATCTCAACCTTTCTCATCATATATACGTTGCATTATACCTCAAAACCCTTTATTTGTCAATAAAAGCACATATAATGAAAATTAATATGTTTACTTGTATCAAAGCCAAAAAAATAAGCTGCCGCTTTTCACGACAGCCCATAATTATTTATTTGTACTGCTCTCACCCGACTGACCTCTGAGAGGAGAAATTCTTATTTTATCCGCATCTGCACCTGTTTTGCGCTTTACAATATCCTCAATTTGCGCAATTTCACTGTCAGTAAGCTGTGCCCTGTCAACAACTACATCAACAGTATCATCATCAATTCTTACATAAACCTCTTTAAAGCCCTTAGCCTCAATCATAGCCTCAGCAGCGGTTTCCTTTTCAATACGCTTTTGTATTTCAAGCATCTGGTCTGCTGCATCGCTTTTCTTCTGAGAATCCAGTTTTTCATTGTTAAGCATTTCATTAAGCAGGTCCTTCTGTTTAGCTCTGGACTGTTCCCTCTCAAGCTTAGCCTGTATAAAATAGGAGGACTCATCACCCGAATTTACAAATACCGCCGTACCTGCATCGTCACCCGTACTGCTGCTATTTACGGCTACAGTATCACCGTCCTCGGATATGGCCGCCTGTTCCCCACCAGATGCAGTATTGGCAGTGGTAGCTTCTGTAGCCTGTGCAATTTCAATATTTTCATCCGGCGAAATAATCTCCGCCGTATCCTCCGGCAGGACACCCTCCACCGAATCACCGTCCACAAGCATAACCTCACTGGTTTCTCCCGGCACACTGTCCATATAATTAAGATAGCCTGCCGCCGCAATCATAACTACAAGTGCAGTGATTACCACCTGATTTTTTTTGAACATAAACATATTATTTAACCCTCCGTTTTCATTTTTAATACTTCTATTTTATGAGGCTCTACACCCAGTAATGCCTCGGCAGCCCTTATCAGACTGTTTTTTACCTCAATACTTTCTCCGCCCTCTGCAACTATTACAACACCCTCTATCTCCGGAGTAGCCTCTGAAAGTATAACGGGCATATTTTCATTATTAAATACCACATCTCTCTGACTGCTTATCCTCTTTGATGTATTTTCTGAGCTTTCCTCATCGGATTTATTCTCCGCTACTATCAGGTTGCCGTTGTTTTTATATGTAATCATCACCTTGACTCTGCCTGTACCCTCTGCCATACCCAATATCTGCTCCAATCTGCGCTCCACCTCCTCAGGAGAATTATAATCCGCCTCCTCCCTGTTATCATTATTCTCCTTAACAGCAGATATATTATCTCCGCTATTATGAGGAAACAGCATAAAAACAATGCCTGCTGCGACAAGAGCATATAATATGACAGCAATATTTTTATTCATAAATATTTTATTTATCTGCTTCATTATATTCATCAACACCTCCCTTTATTACAGTAACCTTATTCTCATCTATACCACATAGACGTGCTGCTGTACTCTTAATTTTCTCTGTATCACCGTTTTTTATAATTACCGTAATATCGGATATATACACCCCTTCTTCACCATTTTCCGCTTTTATTCCGACCTTTTCGGCACCAAGCTCACCTTCAAGCATATCGGCGCAGGCAGCTTCAAAACCTGATATAACCATATCTGTACTGCTATTGCCATATTGCTCAAGTTCATTTTGTGCAGCATAAGTATTAAGCCTTATACTGGTTTCAAGCCATGCTCTGCCATCTGTATTAAGCACTGCATTAACCGGCTTTAGTATAATAAGCATAAGCATTATACCTGTAACGAAGCATACTGCTCCCTTAAAACGCCCCTCAGGCATTATAATCTGGCATACAGAGGCAAAAATCATAAACAATGCAAGGTTTTTAACATATTGGGTCAGCATATCCATCATTTTGCATTCCTCCTAACCAAAGCTGCCAAGCATAACTCCTACGGCAGTTACAAACATAATAATAACAGTAAAATATGCTCCAATTAACAGCTTGACTCCTTCTCCCACGCAATCAATCATTTCAGTAATTTTTTTATTTCCCATAGGTTCTGACAGAGCAGCGGTAAGCTTGTACATCAGCATAACAGCACACAGCTTTATAATCCCAGCCCCCGAGGCAGCGGCAATAATTATAATAACTGCAACAGCCACTCCTCCCTTTAATGCACCTACAAAGCTTACCACCGCCTCCAGGCTGTTTTCAAACAGGCCACCCACTACGGGCACTGCACCAACAGCAAGTCTTACTCCCTTGCCTGCCGCCGCTGAGGCCGGTGCAACACCTATACGTCCTAAGGTCAGACAGCCTACAAATACAAATGCACAAATTCTAATTTCCCATGCCGCAAGAAAGGCAAACAGCTCTGACAGTTTACCTACCATGGTTCTATCCCACAAACAGTTAAGCATACCGAGCATAACCGAAAATATAATCTGGGGTACTATCAGATTTTTTACAAATGTATCAAGAACACCCACTGCAAGGCTTAAAACGCCTGCAAAGCTTACCGCTGTTACTCCTCCGCTGTCCGCCGACACAATACATAATATAAGTGGAATACCCGCCTGCATTATCTCGACAATTTTCTCTGCTCCGTCTGTCAGCAACTGCGTACATACCCGAAAGCCTGCAGCAAGGATACCTGCAATTGCAGTATACGCAGCAAAATATGCAGTTTTATCCACCCCGTTTTTTACAAACCCTTCTATAAATGTTGCAATTATACCGTTTAATATACATATAA
>CALIRN010000106.1 GCA_938042265.1 uncultured Eubacteriaceae bacterium | reverse complement strand
TATAACCTCTGCAAAGGATTCGGATATAGGCGATATAGCGAGAGTTTCCGGAGCTGACTATTTCATTAAGTTTATGATTACGGAAGGACAGGTTACGGGAATTCAGATGTATAGGGAGAGACCTGTAGATGCCAAATGATTATAAAAGGGAGAGTTATTATGAATAAAATTGTTAAGAACGGAGTAATTCTTACAGCTGTTTTAATGACATTGACATCTTGTACTGCTGATGAAGGACAGGCTGTAGCCGAAAGTATGGATAGTAGTGAAATTACAACCATTACTGAGAGTGTAAGTGAAAGTATCGTTATTGATACAAATTCTATTGAAAGCCTTAGTGGGGGTGTCGGTACTGATAGAGATGATATGTCAGGTCAAGGTGCTGATGAACCTGATATGATGCTGTACAGAAAGGGGCTTGAACTGGTACAGGGTCTTGATACAATGGCTGAAAGTAAAAAATATATTGAAATGTTTTCTACGTCGGATGAGCTTGTGGAGCTTATTGACAAAATAGGAGCACAGGACTATTCCGTGCCAAGAGCAGTATTCAAAATAACCGATTTAAGCTTTGCTTCTATTGATATATCTGAGTTTGAGGAGCCGTTAAAAACAAAGCTTGATAACCGTATGCTTACGGCTGTACCGTCACAGATTAATGCTTTACAGGGCGCAAGCTTTATAGCTGCCGCTTCAATTGTATCAGACAGTTACAGCTTTATTTGTAGGGGTGTGGAAAAGCCATGTTTTTATTTGTATCAATATGAAGGGGATTACTGCGCAGGAGTTTCTTTTATACCTAATGATGAAAATATAGTAAGTGCAGCAGGCAGTTTTATTTATAATGAGGATTTAGCCTCTGCCGATTCCGCTGAGGCTGTTAAGGAGGCTTTGCTGTATAACCATAATGTAGGTGATTGTACAGTGGAGAAAGTAAGCTAAAAGCAGATTAATTCTGCATAAAAAAGGGTGCCCGTTTGGACACCCTAAAATTTATGATTTATTACTTGTCAAGGTTAAAGTAAGCTGCTGCGTTATTGTAGCAGATGTCAGAAACAAGCTTGCCAGCAAACTCAATATCGTTTGCATACTCGCCATCCTCAATCCACTGACCAATGATATTGCAAAGTATTCTTCTGAAATATTCATGACGTGGATATGAAAGGAAGCTTCTGGAGTCTGTAAGCATACCAACAAACTTACCAAGCACACCAAGGTTGCCGAGAGCTTTAATCTGTGCCTCCATACCGTCCTTGTTATCATTGAACCACCATGCGGTACCAAACTGAATTTTGGATGCAGCCTCAGTGCCCTGGAAACATCCGAGGATTGTACCAAATACCTGATTGTCAGCAGGATTACCTGCAAAAATAAGGGTTTTTGGTAAATTGTTGTTGTAATCAAGAGCATCAAGGAGATTTGTTAAGCCTTCAACTGTTGACCAGTCTGAAATACAGTCAAAGCCTGTATCAGGACCCATTTTTTCAAACATTCTTGTGTTGTTGTCA
>CALIRN010000105.1 GCA_938042265.1 uncultured Eubacteriaceae bacterium | reverse complement strand
CACCTGAGGCTGTGGAGCTTGTATGCGGTCTTGATGCGGATATTTTTGTTGTTGCGGCATACGGTCAGATTTTACCTGTCGGCATACTGGAAAAGCCAAAGTACGGCTGTATCAATATCCACGGCTCTCTTCTGCCTAAATACAGAGGTGCAGCTCCTATTCAGCGTGCAATAATAGATGGAGAAAAGGAGTCGGGCGTTACAATTATGTATATGGCAGAGGGACTTGACTGCGGTGATATGCTTTTAAAAAAGACCGTACCCATTAACGCTGAGGATACCTACGGTACACTTTATGATAAAATAAGCAGGCTTGGCGCAGAAGCTGTGCTTGAGGCTGTTGATATGCTGGAAAAGGGTACTGCAAGGCCCGAAAAGCAGGACGACAGCCTGTCAACCTATGCAAAAAAAATTAAAAAGGAAATGGGTCTTATTGACTGGAATAAATCAAGTGTGGATATAATAAACCTTATCAGAGGTTTTAATCCCATGCCAGGGGCATATACTTTTTATGATGGGGAAAGCTTTAAAATATGGAGTGCCGTTATGACAGAGGAAGGCTATGAGGGGGTGCCCGGAGAAATTACGGAGGTTAATCCCAAAAAGGGTTTTGTTGTCAAAACGGGCGATGGCTCCGTGCTTGTAGGCGAAATGCAGGCAAAGGGCGGCAAAAAAATGTCCTCTGCGGACTATATGAGGGGACACGGCATAGAAAAGGGAAAGATTTTACACTCCTAATCAGACAAAATTTCAGTATATACGTAAATTGAAGTGAAAACAGAAAAAATATATTTTGGGAGGTGTTTACATGAGTTCTTATCAGTTACAGTATATTTTATATCTGCTTTTTATTGCTGTTGCCATATATTCAATGTATGCACAGTTTAAGGTAAGCTCGACCTTCAGCAAGTATTCAAAGGTAGGCAATGCAAGAGGCTATAAGGGTGCAGATGTGGCGAGAATATTGCTGGAGCAGTCGGGTATACATGATGTGCAGGTAGAGCCCGTAAGAGGCAGCCTTACGGATCACTATGACCCTGCAAGCAAGGTACTCAGACTGTCGGAAGACGTTTACGGTTCAACCAGTGTTGCCGCCTTAGGTGTTGCGGCGCATGAAACAGGCCACGCTGTTCAGCATCATGTGGGCTATGCTCCGCTTAGTATGCGCTCGGGTATTTTCCCTGTGGTAAGCTTCAGCAGTAAGCTTGCAATGCCTCTTATCGTAATAGGTCTTATTATGGGACCTATGTTTAACAGCTTTTATCTTGCTCAGGTAGGCGTACTGCTGTTTTCTCTTGTGGTTTTGTTTCAGCTTATTACGCTGCCTGTGGAGTTTAACGCCTCATCAAGGGCATTAAAAATGCTTGGAGATTACAACTTCCTTACGGCGGATGAAATAAAGCCTGCAAAAAAGGTGCTTTGGGCAGCTGCAATGACATAC
>CALIRN010000104.1 GCA_938042265.1 uncultured Eubacteriaceae bacterium | reverse complement strand
GACCGTATCGAAAGGGAACTTGGCTTTGAAAAGAGTGAGGCAACCGTTATAATGACAGGTGGACTTGGAAAGTATATATCAAAGTTTTGTTTCAGAAAAATGCTTTATGCTGAGGATTTAGTGCTTAAGGGACTTGAAATAATTTACCGCAAAAATTTGTGATAGGTCTTGACAAGATACTATATTAAAAGCTATAATTATACGTAGTTTTTCTGCGTAATTTGGAGATGTATCGAAGTGGTCATAACGAGCCTGACTCGAAATCAGGTAGTCCTCCGGGGCTCGTGGGTTCGAATCCCACCATCTCCGTTTTTGGCAGATGCTTAACAGTAGCTGCTTTTTATGTATACAACAAGCTCCCAGGCCAAAGGCAAGGGAGCTGTAATTATATTAGCCTTCTTTTATCTTATCCTATAAATATCTGTACCCAGTAAGGTGATGAACCGCCTGTGTATCCAACGCCAAGCTGTGTAAAGTTTTTGTTAAGAATATTAGATCTGTGACCCTCGGAGTTCATCCATGCATTAACTACCGCCTGTGGAGTTTTTTGTCCCTTTGCAATGTTTTCACCTGCAGTCTTGTAACTTACGCCAAACTGCTTAAGCATATCAAAGGGTGAACCGTAGGTAGGTGATGTATGGCTGAAATAATTATTATTTTTCATATCCTCTGCCTTTGCCTGTGCAACTTTGTTTACGTTGCTGCTTAGAGTAAGCGGTGAGAGATTGTACTTTGCTCTTTCGGCATTTACCAGATTTAATACCTGCTGTGCATAAGAGCCTGTTTGCTGATTTGCTGCGGCAGTTGTTGTTTCGGTAGTGGTTTCCTTTTTAGTTGTTGTTTCGGTTGTTACAGGTTTAGTAGTGGTTGTTTTGGTAGTTGTTTCTGTTGAGATATTTTTAGTGGTGGTTTCTGTTGTAGCTTCGGTAGTTACCTTGGTAGTAGCCTGAGTGGTTGTCTGTATCGCAGGCTTTGTTGTGGCTTGTGTGGTTGCCTGAGTTGTGGCTTTTGTTGTTGTTTCAGTTGTAGCCTCGGTAGTTGTAGCCTTTGTGGTTGCGGCCGAGGTAGTTGTTTGCCAGATTGGATTGCAGGTGGTTATTACTGTTGTTATAACCGTTGGTTTCTGCACATTGCCAAAGCCGACGGTACAATCCTCTGAATGACAAACCTTTGTGCCAAGCTGCTTACATATATGGTTTGCCGAATATGTATCGGTAACAGATTCAAAGGTACTTACCGTCTTTGCATTGTCTGCTGCAAATACGCTGCCGGTTGATAAAATTGTAAGTGTAAGTGTTGTAAAAATTAATCTTTTCATAATAGACCTCCTAAAAAAATAAATTGTTTCAAATATGTTACAACTTTGTTACAAACTTAGTATAACGTTTTTTTTGCTTGCGGTAAATGCAAAATATAATCCAGAAATAGCAAAAAATGCTTGATATGCCACATATTTTATATTAAAATGTATAAAAGTATGTGTAATAAACTCAGGAAAGGAAATTAATATGTCTAAACCGGATGTAAATGAAATAAATAAACGCAGAATATTTGGTATTATATCCCACCCTGATGCAGGTAAAACCACTCTGACCGAAAAACTGCTGCTTCATGGCGGTGCTATTCATCAGGCAGGTACAGTTAAGGCAAGAAAGGGCAGATATGCAAAATCTGACTGGATGGAGATCGAAAAACAAAGAGGTATTTCCGTTACCTCCTCCGTAATGCAGTTTGAGTATGATAATAAGATTGTTTCAATTATGGATACCCCAGGTCATAACGATTTTGGCGAGGATACCTATCGTATACTTACCTCCGTTGACTCCGCAGTAATGGTTATTGATGCAGCAAAGGGAGTTGAGGCACAGACTGAAAAGCTTTTTAAGGTGTGCAGTATGCGTGGCATACCTATTTTTACTTTTATTAATAAGCTTGACCGTGATGCAAACGAGCCGCTTTCCGTTATGGAGGAGCTGGAGGAGGCTCTTGGGCTGCCTTCTGTTGCAGTTACTTGGCCCATAGGTAATGGTGCTTACTTTGACGGTATTTATGACAGACTTAAAAATAAGGTTCATCTTTATAAGGAAAGACGTACTATCGACCTTGGTGAAAAGGGCGTGTATAATGAGGAGCTTGATAAGGTAATTTTTAGCGAAAACCTTGAAAATCTCCGTAATGAGGTGGAGTTGCTTGACGGTGCAGGCAATGAGTTTGATATGGATTTAATATCAAAGGGAAAGCTGTCTCCTGTATTTTTTGGTACGGCACTTGCCGATTTTGGCGTTATGACTTTTTTGGAGCATTTCCTTGATATGTCACCTGCTCCAGGTGGAAGAAAAACTCTTGACGGCACGGTAAAGCCAACCGATGAATTTTTCTCGGGCTTTATCTTTAAAATTCAGGCTAATATGAATCCTGCTCACAGGGACAGGCTTGCATTTTTGAGAATTTGCTCAGGCACCTTTGAAAGAGGTATGAATGTTACCCTTTCAAGAACAGGAAAGCAGATGAAATTAAATCAGTCTACCCAGCTTATGGCTAACGAGAGAGAAACGGTTAATAATGCTATTGCAGGTGATATTATCGGTATTTACGATTCAGGCAATTATCAGATAGGAGATACTCTTACCGATTGCAGGGATAAGCTTTTCTTTGAGCCTTTGCCTACCTTTCCTCCCGAGTTGTTTATGAGAGTAAGACCTGTGGATACAATGAAGGCAAAGCAGTTTCAAAAGGGTGTTGAACAGCTTGCACAAGAGGGCGCTATACAGATCTATCATAATGAATATAATGAGATTGTATTAGGCGCTGTCGGTGCACTCCAGTTTGAGGTATTTGAATACAGGCTTAAAAATGAGTATAACTCCGATATACGTATGGAGCCTATGAACTTCAGTGTTGCAAGATGGGTTAAAAATAAAAGTGCAGAGGAAATCAAGGAGTATGAAAATAGCCGTATTTCCCTTGTATTTGACCATTTTGAAAGACCTATTATGCTCTTTGCCAATATGTACACCTTAAATAATTTTATGGAAAGAAATGAGGATGTGGAGCTTATTGAGGCTCTTGCCGTAGATGATAATTTTTAACAAATTAAAAGGCCGCTGTGTTTGCAGCGGCCTTTGCTTTATCTGTTTATTACATTATTTAATATAGTAACGAGCTCTTCCCTGTTAAAGTCATAATCCTTATTACAGAAGTGACAGTGCATTGATGCCTTACCGTCCTCTTCAATAATTTTTGCAAGCTCTTTTTTGCCAAGGGAGATAAGTGCCTTTTCAACTCGTTGTCTTGTACAGTTACAATGGTATTCTACCGGGATAGTGTCAAGTATCTGAGGATCAAATCCGCCAACCAGCACATTTAAAATATCTTCTGTATTCATACCCCTTTCAAGCATTTCAGTTACGCTTTCAATTTTAGTAAGCTTATCCTCAAGTTCAGTCACGATTTCATCATCGGCATCGGGCATCATTTGGATAATAAAGCCTCCTGACTGCTTGATTGAATAATCTCTGTCTACCAGTACACCAAGTGCCACAGCAGAGGGAGTCTGCTCACTTTTGGCAAAGTAATAGGTTAAGTCCTCTGCAATTTCACCGGAAACAAGAGGTATTTGTCCCACGTAAGGTTCCTTTAAGCCCATATCCTTAATAACTGTAAAGGTACCGTATCCCAAAGCACCCTGTACATCCAGCTTGCCGATTGATTTCAGTGGAATATCAACCATTGCATTGTAGGGATAGCCCTTTACTCTTGATTTGCTGTCTGATGTAACGGTAAGACCGCCTCCCGGTCCGTCACCCTTAATCTGTATGGATATCAGATCATCCTCTGATTTTAACATTGAGCCCATAATAGCTGCTGCTGTTAATGCTCTGCCCATAGCTGCCGACATAACGGGCGAGGTTTTATGGAGCTCAAAGGATTTTTGTGCCGTTTGTTTTGTATCTGCCACAAAAATGCGCATTGAGCCGTTGCCTGCACTTGCTCTTAAAATATGATCCATTGTATATTACTCCTTTTTCTTGGTTATTTCCTGTGCTACAAAAAAAATTCTGCTGCTGTCTTTTGTGGGCGGTGTAAGCGTAAGTTCGTCAAATACGCCCAGTAGCTTCATACCGGATTTCTCGATAAGCTCTGATATTTCAT
>CALIRN010000103.1 GCA_938042265.1 uncultured Eubacteriaceae bacterium | reverse complement strand
TGGGCGGGATGATAATAAATCCCAGATAGGAAAACGCGAAGATGATTTCCAGCGCCATCAGCGCAATGAGGATTTCCATCCGCCTCCGTTTGGCCAGCGGTATGCCGTAAAGCTGTTCAAAGCCCTCGTGTGAGGTTATAATATAAACCGACCAGGTGCTGTCGCTGCGCAGCAGCCTGCCAATATCCCTGTAAAGCTGCTCCACCTCGTCAAGCTCTCCCATGCGCTCCCCATAGGGAGGGTTACAGACACAAACACCGTAATTACCGGGGAGCCTTACCTTGTTAAGGGGCTTGTTTTCAAAAATTATGCAGTCATCAACACCTGCGTTTATGGCATTGCTTTTGGCAATTTCTATTGCTTTTGGATTAATATCCGAGGCATATATTTGCGGGTTAAGGTCAACATTGATTGCAGAAAAGGCAGCCGAGCGTGCCTTTTTCCAATAGGCTGTATCAATAATGCCCCAGTCCTCAGAAACAAATTTTCTGGATATGCCGGGAGCTATGTTTTTTGCTTTAAGTGCCGCTTCAATGGCTATTGTGCCTGATCCGCAGCAGGGATCAAGGAGTATTCTGTCAGGACGATAGTAGCTTAAATCCACAAGTGCATGGGCAAGAGTTTCCTTAAGGGGGGCCATAACCGCATTGTTACGATAGCCTCTTTTGTTAAGCGCAGCCCCTGTTGTATCAAGGGTCAGGGTTACAACGTCCTTTAATATGGAAACCTGCACTTTGTATACGGCACCTGTTTTCTTAAACCAGTTTACATTATATTTCTGCTTAAGCTTATCGACAATAGCCTTCTCAACTATGGACTGACAATCAGGCACACTGTATAGGGTAGATTTAACAGATTTGCCCGTAATTATAAAATGCCCGTTCTCAGGTATAATATCACCCCAGGGCAAGGCCTTTGTGCCTTCAAACAACTCGTCAAAGCTGAATGCCTTGAAACGGCCGACAATGAGCAATACTCTGTCGCTTGAACGCAGATTTATATTAAGCCTTGGCACATCCTTTAAGTCTGCCTCAATTTCAACGGCGCCGTCTGATACGGTCAGCTTGTCGTAGCCCATATTTATAAGCTCCCGTTTTACTATTGCCTCCAGACCGAAGGTTGCTGCGGCTATAAGTTTAATGCTATCCATAATTTACCTCTTAATCGTTTCGTAATATTTTTTATTATATAACAAATATTATTTTCCGTCTATAGTCAAAATAGTAAAAGCTGTATTGCAAAAAGGTAAAATTCTGTTATAATAGTTAGTATAAAAACGTATAGCCGTTATGGAGGTAATATTATGGAAAATAATGATGTTAATACAAAGGGTCATATACAGATTGCAGATGAGGTTATTGCATCCATTGCAGGTACGGCTGCACTTGAGGCTGTCGGTATAAGCTCTCTTGCAGGCGGTAATGCAATTATGGGCAAGCTTGGCAAAAAGGGCAATCAGCGTGGGGTTGCAATAACCGTTGAGGGTAAGGATGTAATGGTTGATTTAACCGTTAATGTTCTGCATGGCTGTAAGATACAGGAGTCTGCAACAGAGGCTCAGAATAAGGTTAAGGACGCTGTTGAAACTATGACGGGGCTTAACGTATGCTGTGTGAATGTAAACGTTGCAGGCATTGAGTTTGAAAAAAATCAGGAGCCTGCAGAGGCTTGATAATCGGGAGTTAAAAATGAGCAGAAGAACATCAAGAAAGCACGTAATGAACATTTTATTCCAGACTGAATTTAATGCCGATGAGGCTTTGGACAGCATTATTGAAACCTATAGGCGAGAAATTGAAAAAATTGACAGCAGGGATTTGCCCTTTATTAAGGGTGAGCTTGAGGGTATAAATGCAAATACTCAGGTGCTTGTTGATACAATTAATAAGTATGCCACAGGCTGGAGTGTTGACAGAATGAGCAAACTGGATGTGGCAATACTTAAAATTGCCATATATGAAATGCTTTACTGTGAGGATATACCCGATAAGGTTGCGGCAAATGAAGCTGTGGAACTGGCTAAGGAATACAGCTCCGACAAGGCTCCCGGCTTTATAAACGGAGTGCTTGGAAAAGTTATTAAAAGTAAGGAATAAACGGTATGAAATCTTACGTATATACTGTAACACAGGTAAACCGATATATTAAGCAGCTCCTTGAAAATGATGTTTTTTTAAGGGATATTTTTGTTGAGGCGGAAATATCAAATTTTAAGGCACATGGCAGCGGTCATCTGTACTTTACACTAAAGGACGAAAATGCTGCAATAGACTCGGTTATGTTCCGTTCCAATGCGGAAAAGCTTAAATTTATGCCTGAGAACGGTATGAAGGTAACAGTGTACGGTTATGTTTCCATCTATGAAAAAACAGGTAAGTATCAGCTTTATGTCCAGATTATGGAGCCTGCCGGTAAAGGCGCGCTTTACCTTGCATATGAGCAGCTTAAGGCAAGGCTTGAAAAATCGGGTGTTTTTGATGCAAAGCATAAAAAGCCTATACCTGAGTATCCCCGCTGTGTTGCTGTTATAACCTCGCCTACGGGTGCGGCGATAAGGGACATTATACAAATTGCGGGCAGAAGAAACTCGGGAGTTAAGCTGGTTATTTTACCTGTGCTTGTACAGGGGGCAAATGCTGCGCCGGATATAGTACGAGCGCTTAAGGAGGTCAATGAATGGGGAGGTGCCGATACTGTTATTGTAGGCAGAGGCGGCGGCTCAATTGAGGACTTGTGGGCATTTAATGAGGAGATTGTGGCAAGAGCTATTTTTGAATCAAAAATCCCCGTTATTTCTGCCGTAGGGCATGAAACCGATTTTACCATTGCCGATTTTATAGCGGATATGAGAGCTCCGACGCCGTCGGCTGCGGCAGAGCTTGCTGTCCCTGAGGCAGGGAGCTTCAGAGATATAATTAAAAATTCTCTTGAACGTATGGATTTAAGCATAAATAAACGTATAAGGGAAAACAGGCTGTTGTTTGACAGGCTTATTAATACAAATGCATTCAAATATCCCCTTGAGGATATAAATAACAATGAAATGTATGTGTATGACCTTTATAAAAGGCTTGAGCGTGCCGTAAAAGCAGGGTATGAAAAGGCAGAACTCAGGCTTGGCGCATTTTCGGACGGCCTTGAAAGGCTGTCTCCTCTTACAATTATGAAAAAGGGATATTCTCTTGTGTATGACGATAAGGGTCAGCTTGTTAAAAGTATAGACCACTTAAGTAACGGACAGCTTATTGATATTAAGCTTTATGATGGTAATATAAAGGCAAGAATTGAGGAATAAATATGGCTGCTAAGAAAAAAAATTTTGAAGATTCACTCCAAAGGCTGGAGGAAATTGTGGAGCTTATGGAAAACGGTGATGCCAATTTGGAGCAATCAGTTAAGCTTTATAAGGAGGGCGTGGATATTTCCGTATTCTGTGCAGGCAGGCTTAAGGAGGCTGAACAGGAGATTTCCGTTCTGCAGAAGACAGCTTCGGGTGTATTTGAAAAAAAGCCCTTTGAACCTATGGAGGACTGAAATATGAGCTTTGAAAGTGAGTTAAACGGAAAAATACAGGCTGTAAATGAAAGCCTTAAGAAATATTTAACAGTAAGATACCCTGAGATAATTTTTGAGGCTATGGGATATAGTATATTTGCAGGCGGCAAAAGGCTGCGTCCTGTGCTTATGCTTGCCTCATGTGAGGCAGAGGGAGGCAGTGAGGCTGATGTAATGCCCTATGCCTGTGCCCTTGAAATGATACATACCTATTCCCTTATCCATGATGATTTGCCTGAAATGGATAATGATGATTTCAGACGGGGCAGGCCAACCTGCCATAAGCAGTTTGACCAGGGTATAGCCGTGCTTGCAGGCGACGGGCTTTTAACTTATGCCTTTGAGGTTATGCTGAAAAAGGCGTGTGAAAGCTTTGATAAAAGGTATGTACGGGCAGCAGAGCTCACCGCAAGGCTTTCGGGCAGCTGCGGTATGCTTGCGGGACAGGTGGTTGATGTTGTTTCGGAGGGCAAAAGGATTGATGAAAAGACTCTTGACTATATCCATAAAAATAAAACAGGGGGTCTTATAAAAATTGCTCTTATGAACGGCGCAATTATTGCAGGTGCTTCAGATGAAAGGATTAAAAGGTATGAGTCTATGGGGGATAAGCTTGGTCTTGCCTTCCAGATAATGGACGACATACTTGATGTAACAGGCACTCAGGCGGTTTTGGGTAAGCCGGTATTCAGTGATGAAAAAAATCAAAAAATAACCTATGTTACTATGTACGGCATGGATAAGGCAAAGAGTGACTATATGGCACTCTGCCGTGATGTTAATGATATGGCGGGAGAGCTTGGCGGAAGCGACGGATTTTTGCTTAGCTACTGCCGCAGCCTTGTAAACCGTGTAAAATAAGGAGAAATCCTCCTTAAATGTGTATTTCCCAAAGGAGATATTATGCAGTATATTCAGCAGTTTTTTAGCAATAAAATGATAGGTGTTGCAATTTTATCCTGGGCGATAGCGCAGCTTATCAAAATAATAATTGACATAATTGAAACAAAAAGTCTTGATCTTAAACTGATTATGTCCTCAGGCGGTATGCCCAGCTCGCATACCTCCTTTGTAACCTCACTGGGCTTTAGCGTAGGCTTTGCGGAGGGCTTTGACTCAATATGTTTTGCCATGTGCTTTGTGCTTGCAATGGTTGTAATGTATGATGCGGCAGGTGTAAGACGTGCGGCAGGCAAGCAGGCTGCCGTGCTTAATATAATTATGGATCGGCTGGAGGATCATGGCTTTAGAATTGATGTTAAACTTAAGGAGCTGCTGGGGCATACTCCAATTGAGGTGGGAGCAGGTGCGGTGCTTGGTTTTGTAATGTCAGTAATATTTTTTGTTGTACTTTAAATTAAGAGAGGCGTGTTTTTTATGACGTACCTTGACAGGATAAATTCCCCGGAGGATTTAAAAAAGCTTGAGGTTAAAAAGCTTGATAAGCTTGCGGAGGAAATAAGGGTATTTCTTATTAATTCAGTATCAAAAACAGGTGGACACTTAGCGTCAAACTTGGGTGTTGTTGAACTTACAATAGCGCTGCATTACTGCTTTAACTGTCCAAAAGATAAAATCATATGGGATGTAGGTCATCAGGCATATACCCATAAAATACTTACAGGCAGAAAAAATGAGTTTGTAAGCCTTAGAAAGCTTGACGGCTTAAGCGGCTTTCCTCAGATTAAGGAAAGTCCTTATGACAGCTTTACTACAGGACACAGCTCCACCTCTGTTTCCGCCGCCCTTGGCATTGCTATGGGCAGAGATTTAAAGGGTGAAAGCTTTAATGTGGTGTCGGTGTTGGGGGATGGAGCAATGACGGGCGGCCTTGTCTATGAGGCAATGAATAATGCAGGCAGAAGCAATGCAAAAATGCTTATTGTACTTAATGACAATCAGATGTCGATTTCCGAAAATGTAGGCGCCATTAGCAGATATTTAAGTGAACTTAGAACTACGGAAAAGTATATGGACGCCAAGTCGGATATTAAAAAGACTCTTGATAAGGTGCCTGTTGTGGGTCACTCCCTTACAAACCTTGTAGGCAAAACAAAAGAGGGGCTTAAGTATTCGCTGATGCCTAATGTTATGTTTGAGCAGCTTGGGTTAAAGTATGTGGGCCCCGTTGACGGGCATGATATTAAAAAGCTTGTTCATATATTAAATAAAATTAAAAAGATAAACGGTCCCGTACTGCTGCACGTTATTACACAAAAGGGCAGAGGCTATAAGCCTGCAGAGGCTTATCCCAGCAAGTACCACGGTGTAGGTAAATTTGAGGTTAGTACGGGTAGAATGCTTTCCTCCGTTTCGGGGGAAACCTATTCTGATATTTTCTCAAAAAAGCTTATCCGTCTTGCAAAGGAGGATAAGCGTATATGCGGCATTACCGCCGCTATGCCCTCAGGCACGGGGATGGACGCCTTCGGAAGAGCTTTTCCTCAGCGTATGTTTGATGTGGGTATTGCGGAGGAGCATGCGGTTACCTTTGCTGCAGGTCTTGCAAAATGCGGTATGATACCGTTTTTTGCGGTTTACTCCACCTTTTTGCAACGCGGCTATGACCAGATAATTCATGATGTCTGTATACAAAAGCTCCATGTGATATTTGCCGTGGACAGAGCAGGTATAGTAGGCGATGACGGCTGTACTCATCAGGGGATATATGACCTTACCTATATGGGAAATATTCCAGGACTTACGGTTATGGCGCCCAAAAATATGTATTAGCTTGAAGATATGATGGAGTTTGCCGTAAATTTTGACGGACCGGTAAGCTTCAGATATCCAAGGGGTGCGGCATCAGATATTCTGAAAAGTATAAGGACTCCTGTTGAGCATGGCAAGTCCGAAACGATTTATAAAGGTAAAAAAATTGCGCTTTTAAGCGTTGGAGCTATGGCTGACAAGACGGTAGGCGTATATGAAAGGCTGCTGTCTGACGGATATACGTCTGAGCTTATTAATGTAAGGTTTATTTCGCCCCTTGATGAGGAAATGATTGAAAGAATTTCCTCCGGGTTTGATTATATTTTTACTTTTGAGGATAATATTCATTCGGGAGGCTTTGGAGCAATACTGACCCAGAGGCTGACTGAAAATGGCTGCCATGCTTTGGTTAAAAACTTTGCCTTTCCGGACACATATATTGAGCAGGGTACAAGGCAGCAGCTTTTTGAACGCTATGGTATGGACAGTGAAAGCTTGTATAACAAAATTAAGGATTTGCTGAAAAATGAGGATTGATGTGGCACTTAAGGAGCGCTTTAATATATCGCGGCAAAAGGCAAAGGCGCTGATTGAAGAAGGCAATGTAAGCCTTAACGGCAAGCCTGCCGTTAAGCCCTCACAGGAGGTAAGCGGTGAGGATGTGCTTAAAATTGAAAGCTCGGATATATTAAAATATGTGGGCAGAGGCGGATTAAAGCTTGAAAAGGCGCTGTCGGTTTTTAATATAACCCCTGAAAATATGGTGTGCCTGGATATTGGCGCCTCCACAGGCGGCTTTACGGATTGCCTTTTGCAAAAGGGTGCAAAAAAGGTGTATGCGGTTGATGTGGGCAGCAGTCAGCTTGCAGATAGGCTAAAAAATAACGGCAGGGTAGTTTCAATGGAAAATACCGATATAAGACGGGCTGAGATCGAATGTGTTGATTTTATTTGTATGGATGTTTCCTTTATTTCCGTTATAAAGGTAATATACAGGGTTTCTGAGCTGCTTAAGGAGGACGGTACGGCGGTTATACTTATAAAGCCACAGTTTGAGGCTGGAAGAGAAAATGTTAATAAAAACGGTGTGGTTAAAAATCCAAAGGTACATAAAAGGGTTATAAGGGATATTATTTCCGCTGCGGTTGGGCTGAAGCTTGGCATAAAAGGCTTAACTTACTCTCCTGTCAGGGGCGGTGACGGAAATATTGAATATTTGTTATATCTGGTAAAAAATCCAAAAGAAAGCTTTATGCCCGATATTGACGCTGTAGTCACAGAAGCGGAAAAGGGTCTTAACAGGTGATTATATGAAAAAGATAGGCTTTGTTACAAATCTTGATAAGGATCCCCACATGCGCTATACAAAGCAGCTTGTTGAGTGGGTTAAGGAAAACGGCTGTATACCTCTTGTAGCTGACGCTGTGGGAGAGGTTGAAAGAGATGATATAGTTACAAGCGGATATATGTACAGAAATGCTGATTTTGTGGTTGTACTTGGCGGTGACGGTACAATATTGAGGGTTGCAAGGCGTGCGGCAATATACAATGTCCCGATACAGGGTATAAATATAGGTACGTTGGGCTATCTTGCAGACTGTGAGCGAAATGATGCAAAAGAGGCAATAAAAAATGTAATAGACGGTAAATTTAAAACCGAGGAGCGTATGATGCTGGAGGCATCTATTGAACGAGGCTGCAACGGTCATGATACAAATGTTGCCTTAAATGAGGTGTATGTTACAAATTCGGTTTTCTCCAGGGTAATCAAACTGGGGCTGGAGATAAATGATGATTATATAAACAGCTACAGGGCTGACGGCATTATAGTTTCAACGCCCACAGGCTCAACTGCCTATAATCTTTCGGCAGGAGGGCCCATACTTAAGCCTGATACGGACCTTATGGCAATAACTCATGTCTGTCCGCATTCCCTGACATCACGTCCCTTTGTGGTGTCGGGCAATGATATTGTCAAAATAAAGGTGGAAAGCTCATACAGTAATGTTGTGCTTAATATGGACGGACAGGAAAGCATACCTCTTGTAAATGGTGATGTGGTAACAATCCGAAAATCAAGGTATGTAACCAAAACCATAAGGACAACACAGATGAGCTTTTACGATATATTAAGAAATAAAATGTTTGAGTGTTATTAAAATACAGCAGATGAAATTATTTTTTTAAATTATGTTGTAAATTTAAAAAAATAAATATATAATAAACTTATCATAAACTTATTGCGGATAAAATAAATATGCCTATTTTTATTTGCAATAAGTCGGCTTTGGCTTTGCTAAGGCACGAAATATATGTCGGAGTGAAGGTTTTATGAAGATTAAAAGACAATCCAGGATAGTTGAATTAAGTAAGGAACACGAAATTGAAACTCAGGATAAGCTAGTGGAAATACTTAACAGCGAGGGATTTAATGTTACACAGGCAACCATATCCCGTGATATGAGAGAGCTGAAGCTGACCAAGGTCGCTACTGGTGACGGAGGACAGAAATATGCAATACTTACCTCAGGGGATATACAAATATCCGAAAGGCTTGGCAGGATTTTTCGTGACGGGGTTATATCAATGGATTATGCTCAGAATATGATTGTCATAAAAACCCTTAACGGCATGGCTATGGCAGTCGCCGCTGCCCTTGATTCAATGGGGAATAATGAGGTTATGGGTACTATCGCCGGGGACGATACCATATTTTGCGTTGTAAAGACGGAGCAAAAGGCAATAAGGCTTATTGAAAGGCTAAAAACAAATATTAAGGGCTATAATGGTTAAGCAAACCCATAGTCTTAAACTAATGCGAGAATGGGAGGTATAAAAATGCTTGAAAAACTACATATTAAAAACTTTGCATTGATTGATGAATTGGAGGTTAAATTTAAAGCGGGGCTTAATGTGCTTACGGGTGAAACCGGCTCCGGTAAGTCAATTATTTTTGAGGCAATCAGCTTTGTGCTTGGTGAAAAGGCGGATAAGGAGCAGATAAAATCAGGTAAGGATGCGGCAGAGGTATGGGCTGTTTTTTCCGTTGACAATGATTTTGTTGCTGAAAGACTTGCGGAAAAGGAAATCAAGCCTGATGATGAGGGCTGTGTGCTTCTTGAAAGGAGCTTTGGCACCGACGGTAAGTCAAACTGCAAAATAAACGGCAGAACCGTAACTGTAGGTATGCTTAAGGAAGTCAGCGAGTATCTTGTGGATATCCACGGGCAGTATGACCATCAGTCACTGCTTAAAAATGACAGCCAGCTTGTGTTGCTTGACAGATTATGCGGAGACAGTATTAAGGATAACCTTGTAAAAATTAAGGAAAGGTATAAAGGCTTTAAGGAAACCCTTAAAATGCTTGAGGATATGAACGGCGATGATGCCGACAGAGAGGCTAAGATAGACCTTTACAAATTTCAGATAAATGAAATTAAAATGGCTGCATTAAAGCCGGGAGAGGAAGAGGAGCTTAACGAAAAGCGTGATGTGATGGCTAACGGTGTTAAGCTTAAAAAGTTCAGTGATGAGGCGCTTAATGTACTTTACCGCAACGATAACAACTCTGCTTCCGATAGAATTGCACAGGCATTGGATTCGGTAGGAAATATTACCAAGTATGATGCGGCACAGGTTCCCGTTGAGGAGGCACTGGAAAGTATAGCCGCACAGCTGGAGGGGGTTATTGAAAAGCTTAGAAATTATTCCGACAATATTGAGAGCGACCCCAGAGAACTGGATGAAATTGAGTTAAGGCTTCAGCTTATTTATGAGCTTAAAAAGAAATACGGCTCAACAATAGAGGAGATTAACGGTTTTGTTGATAAGGCTGAGGAAAAGCTTGCCTTTATTGAAAACAGCGCTGAGCTGCTTATGGAGTATCAGATACGTAAGGAGGCTGACGAAAGAATTATCAATAAGCTTGCCGATGAGGTTAGCGAGGTAAGACATCAGGAGGCCATGATGCTTGGCAAGCAGATAGAGGATGTGCTTTATGACCTGGGTATGATTAATGCAGTGTTTAATGTAAGCGTTACCCCTGCTGATCAGATAAACGAAAGAGGTAAGGATAAGGTTGAATTTCTTATTTCCGCAAATCTGGGTGAGGAGCCAAAGCCTCTTAACAAAATTGCATCAGGCGGTGAGATGAGCCGTGTTATGCTTGCGCTTAAGGTAATTCTTGCAGATGTTGACCAGATAGGCACCTTTATCTTTGATGAAATTGATACGGGTATCAGCGGACGTACTGCACAGAGAGTTGCTGAAAAAATGGCAAGGGTTGCAAAGTCACATCAGATACTTTGTATTACTCATCTGCCACAGATTGCAGCTATGGCTGACAATCATTATCTTATTGACAAAATATCCTCTGATGAGGGTACTACAACCATTGTTACAGAACTTGAAGAGAATGAGGTTCAGGAGGAGCTTGCAAGGCTTATCGGCGGCGCAAAAATTACTGAAGCAACTCTTAATGCCGCAAGAGATATGAAGGCAATGGCAAATAAATTTAAATAATATTAATGTTAAGGAGAATTTATGAAAAAAGGATTAAAGATAGCTGCCTCGGCATTGCTTGTACTTGCTGTGCTTTCAGGCTGTACAGGTACAAAAGATGAGGACACAAGAGAAGAAATCAGCTCGGGTATGGCAGGTGCCGACTTGTTTGAGGATATGAAAAAGGGTGAAGCCGTTGATGCAAAAACGGTGACGGAAGCCTTTTCGGACGCTCTTGATAAGACGGAGGCTGCCGATTCGGCAAGTATCGGGACGGAGGTCAGCATTGAGCTGACAGAAAATGATGAGAAATCATCTAGCAGAAGTATTACTCAGATTAAATATCAGCCTGCGGAAAATGCCGCAGATACGGAGGAAACCACATCTGTATCTGAGGAAACAACCTTGGCCGAGGATGCCGTTGCAGATGAAACCGCTGAGGAGTCTCCAAACAGAATAGCCTATGTTAATATCCAAAATGAGTATGACGGTCAGTCCAATACTATGGAGGGTTATTATGAAAACGGTTACCTGTATTACACCCTTGAGGATAACAAGGTTAAAGAGGTTATGGATTATGATGACCTTATGTATATTGTAGGCAGTTATGCACTTCAGTTTAATGAAGATGTTGTGGATGTTGCGCTTAAGGTTACATCAAACAGTGAAACTAGGTATACAATAAGGTTTGATTCCGCAGCTATGGCTGAAATGATGATCAGCAATATGGCAGGTGCAGGCTCCCCTTTGGGTACGGATGAAAATATGACTATTAATGAGGCATATATGTATTTTGTTGTTGATAATGACGGTTATCTTTCTGGCTTTGATATGGAGCTTGATGCTAAGTTTGTATCCGTTGCCGATGAGTCCGTAACCGAGGATAATGCAGATACTGAGTTAACTACGGAGGCTCAGGAGGGTGATGAAGCAGCAGATACTGTAATTAATGAAAGTCCGTTTAAGTATTCTGTTGTAGCAAACTTTAGGGATATTAACAGCACGATAGTTGAGGCATTTGAGGATCTTGACTCCTATAAGGATGTAAATGAGGTTCTTGAGCAGATGCAGCAGGAGGCAGATGAGGCTGCCGCACAGGAGGAAGAAACAGTAGCGTCTGAATAATTAAAAATGTTTAACCGATATAGTAAGTCTCCCGTATATAATGCGGGAAGTGCTTACCATAGTATTCAGCAGGTGAAGCCTGTTTTTGCCTCAGGCAAAAATTCTGAAGTACGTAGCGTCAGCGAAGTACGAAATCATTTAATACCCTGTCAGGCTTTTGACAGGGTATTTTTTTAGGAGGAGTTTTATGAAAAGACTTATGGCAGTGTTAATTATAGGCACAATGCTTTTGCCCCAAAGTTTATATGCAGAGGAAATGCCTGAAAATCACTGGGCTTCAGAGGATATGCAGCTTGCGGAAATGTATGGCTGGTGTACTGTCGACCAATATGCGGATTATGTTACCTATGAGGATGGAAATGAACTTATTAATGAGGTTTTGTCCTATTTGCTTTTTAACAGTGAAGAAGCAGGGCAGGTTTTTAATGCAGTTGATTACACAAACAGCTATGTAACCAGAGGTGAGTGGGCAGAGGCAATGAGCGTATGTATAGATATGGCTTATATGGAAGCAGATGAGCTTATGGCTGAAATGGAGACCGACGAGGGCTGCGCAAAAGAGGATTTGCATGAATCGGATTACGACCATGCCTTGCCTGAGTATGTAGATATAAATGCAGACAATGAGCATAATGGCGCAATAAATGAATGTTATGTATATGGCATAATGAATGGCTATGAGGGCAATATCTTTAAGCCTGATGAATACATCAGCTATGCAGAGGCTGTAACCTGCTTATCAAGGCTTAGGGATAATATTGATTATATTATGCTGGATAAGGGCATAGATATGGACGCCTTATATAATTATTATTATGGATATGATGAAGAGCTTAATAATTATATGCTTAATGCTGTTGAAACCTTTACGGATATTATCGGTAAGGCGGAAAAAGGTACTCTGAAAAGCAACAGAAAGCTTGGCAGGGATACGGAAAAGGCGGTTAAGGCATACCTTGATTGTGCTGATAAGCTAAAAGATGTAAGGGGGATACATTGTGACAGTAACGTCAGTATCCGGGCAGATATAGATGCTTACGGAGAAAATATCAAGGCTGATATTTTGATGGATATAACAGGTGATATAACCTATAATGATGAGAATGAAATAGAGGGAATGGCTATGAAGGCTACATTTTCCGTTGATGCTCCGGGATTTGAAAACTTAACAGGCATAAGTATGGAGGAATACAAAAATTTTTGTATGGAAATGTATATAAAGGACGGTTATTCATATCAAAACATAAATGGTGAAAAAACCAAATTTATATTTTATAATAATAACGCTGTGGTTTGGGATTCGGCACCGGGAATGGACTACAAAACCAATGCCGTTCTTTCGGAATACATTATAAGAGAAAGTATAACAGGCGGCTCTGTTACGGAAAAGACTGACGGAACCGAAGTTATAAACAGCAAGCTTGATTTAAAAAGGCTGCTGGCTGCTTTGGGCTTTGATATTGATAAATTGATTGAGCTTAGTGGTGAGGACATTGAAATTAATTTTACGCCTGTTACGGAGCAATATGTAATTGACAATGACGGAAACCTTAAAACAGATAAATCAGGTTTATCAGTTACCTTTAGTTATGAGGATATCAGCGGCACGGTTAAAATAGCTGCGGAAAGCGGCTATACCTGCAGCGATGACATGGAAATAGCTTATCCTGATTTAAGCGGATATATTGACTATACGGAGGAATTTTTTTCAAAACCTATCACGGAGGATACAGCCCATGAGGAGGATGCTTTAACAGCCGTAGTCGGCAGTGCTGACGGACCTACAGCAATATTTACAGCAGAATAAGCATAGTTGCTTTAAAATAGATGTGGCTAATACATCGGGGAATTACTGACAAATGCATTGTATAAAGAAGTGGTACGTATAGCTTTTTTAAGATGTTTGTATGCTGTACTGTGGAATAGTGTTAATAAAAGGGGGTTAAATTTGATTAATTTCACGAATTTAATTAAATTGGTTTTAAACTTGTTGACTAATTGACTGAAAAAGTATAAACTGAATTTTAGCATAGCAAAGCTGATAATACTGCTATAAGTCAGTATTTCTTAAATTTTTAAGGAGGTCAAAATGAAAAAAGGTTTAACTAGGTTAGTGTGCACAGCTTTAACCGCAGCAATGGTAATTTCATGTTTGCCTGCAATGCCGGGCGTCAATTTTGAAATGCCTTTTATTTCTGAAGCTGCTGCAGCTGATTCAATTACTGTTTATGAATGTCAGGGTGCCCAGGAGACTGCTTATATTGAATGGGCAGCTGTTTCAGACACCGATCATTACTATGTTTCCTACTCAAAGGATGGAACCGTCTATACGGATATTGATGATGCCCTTATAAGACAGTATCCTGACAGATGGAGAGCAGATCTCGTAGGGCTGGCAGCGGGCGATTATACAGTTAAGGTAACGGCAAAGGACGTAAATGGAGGGATTTTGGCTGAGCAGACAGCACAATGCAGTGTGGTGGCTCACGACAGAACAGGCTTTGCATTTGCTCCTACTTCACCATATTATAATTTGGGCGGTATAGGTGCTTATAAAAATGACGGTACACTTAAGGATAATGCAAATGTAATTTATGTTACGGAGGATAACTTTGATGAGGTTACGCTTACCCTTAATAATAAAGGAGGCAATGCGGAAACGGTTACGGGTGTTGCTGCTATTTGCCAGACTATGGGTGCTGCTGCAAACAAGGATGTATCCAATCCGCCTCTTGCAATCAGATTTATAGGTACCTTTAGCGGAAATCATACAGATGTGGAGGCAGGATTACTGGAGCTTAAGGTTGATAAGGGAGACAAGCCCGTAAATATTACCTTTGAGGGTATAGGACAGGACACTATTTTCAATGTGCTTGCATTTAAAATGGTAGGTGCCTCAAACTGTGAAATAAGAAATATTGCTTTCAGTGAATTTACGGATGATGCTATAGGCTATCAGGGCAAACCAAATTCAAATAACTGGATTCATAACTGTGATTTCTTTTATGGAGTAGAGGGCAGTGGTGATAAGGTAAAGGGCGATGGAGCTACCGATATCAAGGATGATTCAAAGTATATGACCATTTCTTATAATCATTATTGGGATAATGGTAAACTTGGTCTCTGCGGTATGAAGGGCGAAAGCGGTGAAAACTTTATCTCATACCATCATAACTGGTTTGATCATTCAGATTCAAGGCATCCCAGAGTGAGGACAATGTCAGTCCATGTATTTAACAATTACTTTGA
Organism: uncultured Eubacteriaceae bacterium; assembly: GCA_938042265.1. GTDB lineage: Bacteria > Bacillota > Clostridia > Lachnospirales > CAG-274 > CALWRD01. Next base: position 8,648 of record CALIRN010000103.1, on the reverse strand, counting down.
CGGTAATTGAAAGTATGGCCCGGGTGCTTCTTTAAACAGTAGTATTTTTGTAGAGGGCAACTATTTCAGAAATACAAAGTACCCTATGCTTCAAGGCAGTATGGGACATGATTCTGATGGAAAGGGCGGCTCAAATACATTTGATGATTCAACTCCGTCAGGTAAAATCAAGGCCTTCAATAATTATATGACAGGTGCTAACCTTAAATTTACGGCAGACAGCAAGGACGTGGTAAACGGTACTTACGGCGGTGATGCCTATGTTGTGTCGGAAAGAAATGAGCAGGTTCCGTCATCATATAATATTGCAGGCACAACATATAATAATTTTGATACAAACGGCGAGGTTGCTTCATATATTCAGTCACTTAACATTGATACTCCTCAGGAGGCGAAAACTAAGGTTGAAAATTATGCCGGCAGGGTTGGAGAGCATTTTAAGTATACATTTACCGAGGCGGATGACACGGATTACTCCCGTTCTGCCATATTAGATGAAGTATTTAAAAGCTATGTGGCTGATACAAGCGATGACTTTGTTTCTCTTGGCGGAGCAAGTGACGGCTCAGGTCCTGTTACCATACCGTCAACCTCAACCGAATCCACAACAGAGACAACAACCTCTGAAACAAAGACAGATGTAATAACCTCTGAAACAACAACGGAAACAACAACATCATCACTTGTACCTCTTGCGGCAAATACATACGATGCTGCCGTAATCTCTGCTGATACGGCAAGCTTTAGTATTGTCGACAATCAGGGCAAAAACGGACAGATTAAGATTAACGAAAGCGGCAGCGTTTCTTTTGCGGTAAATGCTGGCGCAAATGTTACCATAAACTATAAGTGTGGATCCTCCGATGCGGCTAAAAGCTCTGCCGTTTCCTGTGCGGGCAGGTCAGGTGCGGTTCTTTCAGGCGGCTCGGAGCCTGCTGTGTTGGAGCTTGCCAACTTAAGCGCGGGAGAATATATAATTACCGCAACACAGTCGGGCGGTACTACAGCGCAGCTTATAAGCATTGTTGTTTCCTACTCACAGGATGAGGACGGATTGTGGGGCGATGCTGATGGCAGCGGTACATTAACGGCAAATGACTCTGCGGTTATCATACTTTACACACTTGATCCTTTAAAGGCAGGTTTAAGTGATAAAACCATCAAGTACTGCGATGTTGATGCAAGCGGCAGTTTAGGCTCTAATGATGCTGCACTTGTATTGCAGAAAACTTTGACACAGGAATTTACATTCCCTGTTGAGCAGAATTAATAATATGTAAAATGGCGTAGATATTATTTGCGCCATTTTATATTGGATTTCAGGAAAAATATACATATTAAAATTTTATAAAATCTATTGTGCTTTGTTGAAAAAGTGTTATAGTAATAACATAAAACAATATATTAAGGAGGAATATTCTATGAAGAAAGTGTTGAAAAGGGCTGTCAGCACTATGCTGGCATCGGTTATGCTTGCAGGCAGTGTTATGCTTGCAAATGTAAGCGGTGTATTTGCGTCAGGTATTACAGCCCAGAGCGCAGGCTGGAAGGAAACTGCCTATACAGAGTGGCTTCCGGTATCAGGCGCCGCAAAGTACGAGGCCTATGTAAAGAGCACGGCAGATTCGGCTTATACCAAGCTTGATGATGAGCTTATACGTCAGTATGATACATATTGCAGGGCTGACGCGATAGGTCTTAAGGCAGGCAGCTATACTATGAGGATTGTTGCGCTTGATGCAGATGGCAAGGAGCTTACTGATTTTGAGTCATTACCTGTGACGGTTGAGGCATATAAGCGTCAGGGCTTTGCATTTGCAGAGGGAGGCACATCTTCAGGCGGTTATAATGATGACGGTACCGTGGCTGATAATGCTCAGATTTTTTATGTAACAAATGATACAAAGGATACAATTACTGCCGATGTTATTACGGGAAGCAGCGGACAGACAACTGCCTGCACAGGCGTTGGAGAAATAATTAAGGCAAGAGAAAAGAAGTACGATACAAGACCTCTTATCTTCCGTTTTATAGGTGAGGTTGACTGTCCTGCCTCAGAGCAAGCTTTAAATCAGCTTGATATAAAGAGAACAGGCAATATTACCTTTGAGGGTGTTGGCTCTGATACAGTTACAAGGTTTGGTTTTAATCTTGTTGAGGCGTACAATGTTGAGGTAAGAAATCTTTGCTTTAAGGATATGACACACAAGGATGAGGACGGCGTTACAATTAAGGATGCTTCTCATAATATATGGGTACATAATATTGATGTATTCTACGGCGGTCAGGGCAGTGACAACGATCAGGCAAAAGGCGACGGTGCAGTTGACCTTAAGGGTACCTCAACAAATATTACAATTGCCGATAACCATTACTGGGATTTCGGCAAGGTAAACCTCTGCGGTCTTGGTGAAACGTCGGATTACCGTATTACCTATGCAGGCAATTGGTTTGATCATTCCGATTCAAGACATCCCCGTATCAGAAACGGTTCTATCCATATTTACAATAACTACTTTGACGGTATTGCAAAGTACGGTGTAGGTATGACAAGCGGCGGCTCTGCATTTGTTGAGAATAATTATTTCAGAAACTGTAATGTACCTATGATGATTTCAAAGCAGGGTACAGACGGTAACGGCGACGGTACATTCAGCGGTGATCCGGGCGGTATTATTAAGGTATTCAACAATATAATGGCAGGCAGCTATACTTACATTGAGGGTACAAAGGTTGATGAGTCAGGCAGCAAGACATACGAGCAGTGGGCTGACGGATACAGTGTTGATACAAGAAATGAAACACTGCCTTCATCACTTACCTGTGTATCCGGTGGTACATCGTATAATAACTTTGATACAAAGATTGATTTGGGCGTTTCCGAGGCTGATATTTTAGAGCCAAAGGATGTACCTGCTTATGTAATGAGCAATGCAGGACGCTGTGATGGCGGTAACTTTGTATGGGAGTTTGTAAATGCAATTGATGATACTAACTATAATGTTGACGTAAATCTTAAGGCTGCCTTTGATTCATATAAAAACGGAATTATAACTGTAGGCGGCACTGTTACCGTTCAGCCTGATACCTCTGCTGCTCCGGCAAGTATGACTGGTATTGACGGCAACATGACAATTTCTCAAAGAAATGACAGATACAGCAGTATAGCTGCTGCACTTCCAACAGAAACACAGCCTGAGGGCAACAGGGCAACAGGCGGTGGTTCAAGTGATGCTGATTTATCACTCAGCTCTTCAGAGCTTGAAAAGGGCACACTTTCATCAAACCTTACAGGTGTTGGTACAAACGGTGCTTTTGATATACTTGCCAACTCAACCAAAACCGTTACAATAGACTCAAGCAAAGGTATTCAGCTTGGAGGTGCAGGTTCGGTAGAGTATAGGGCAATTAAAGTTACAACCGAAAAGCCCGGTACGCTTTACATTAATGCAAGCTCTACGGGTGATGATACAAGAACTCTTAATGTAACTGACGGTGCTAATAATGTAATCGGTACGACTCCTGCACCAAGCGGCGGCAGCGTTGTTCTGGCAAGTGCGGGTACGTATTATATTTATTCAACCAATAAAGGTATAAACGTAAAGAGTATTTCCGTAATTTACGATAATGGAGATGAAAGCGAAAGCTCCAGCGAAACAACTACTGAAAGCACAACAGAAAGTACAACCGTTACCGAAAAGGATACTGAAGCAACCACCAAGGGTGAGGAATTACCTTGGGGTGATGCAGACAGCAGTGGCGTATTAACTGCCAATGACTCTGCGGTTATTCTGCTTTATACCTTAGATCCCGTAGAGGCGGGTTTAAGCGATACTGTTGTTAAATACTGCGATGTTGATGCAAACGGAACTGTAGGCGCAAATGATGCTGCACTGGTACTTCAGAAGGTTTTGACACCTGAAACTAAGTTTCCTGCTGAAAGCTACGCAGCATTTTAACTGATATAGCAAGTCCTCCGCCTTTTTAGGCGGAGTGTGCTTACTGTGTTGTTGGTTAGGAGTACAAATATCCTTGATGATGTAAGGCTGCTATGCTGAGTGAGGCACGGCAGTCTTTTATATAAATATAAATAAAACAGTGGAAAAAGAAAAATAAATATGTTATACTAATTTATTATAAATACAATGTCAATATTTAATTGAGGAGGAAATATAATTGAAAAAAGCTACTAAAAAATTTTGGAGTGCGGCAATTGCTTTTACAGTTCTTGTATGGGGTGTGGCAGGGACTTATGCTGAAACAGTGAAAGAAAGCGTTAATTTGACTGCTAATGCGTTTAATAATGCAAATCTGGTGCTTAATGCCTCTGATTTAACGCCGGGTACTTATAAAAAGCAGGTAAAAAATGTTGGTACAAACGGTGCGTTTACTATTATGGCAGATACTTCATGGACTGTTACAATCAGTGAGGATAAAGGGATACAGCTTGATGGTGTGGGTACTGCTTCACGCAGGTGTATCAAGTTTTTGTCAATGGAAAAGGGGAAGGTTTATATTGAGGCAGCTTCAAATGACGGAAACACCAACACAATTTATGTTGTTGATATAAACGGACAATACATAGGTGAGGTTTCCGTGCCGGACGGAGGCAGTGTAGAGCTGCCTGATTTGGGATATTATGAGATTATCTCAGCAGGCGGCAGTGTAAGTGTTAAAAGCGTAAGCGTTGTTTATGATTACGGTGATGATACAACAGTAAGTACAAGCGAGAGTACAACTGAGAGTACAACTGAGAACTCAAGTGAGAGCACGACAGAAATCACAAGTGAGAGCACGACAGAAATCACAAGTGAGAGTACGACAGAAATCACAAGTGAGAGCACGACAGAAATCACAAGCGAGAGCACGACAGAAATCACAAGCGAGAGTACGACAGAAATCACAAGTGAAAGCACAACTGCAGAAAGCGAAAATACCACAGAGGGTACCATGCTTTGGGGTGATGCTGACAGCAGCGGAGTGTTGACGGCAAATGATTCGGCTGTGATTTTACTTTATACACTTAATCCTGAACAAGCCCAATTAAGTGAATTGGTTATTAAGTATTGTGATGTTGATAAAAGCGGTTTTATAAGTTCAAACGATGCGGCTTTAGTACTGCAGAAAACTTTGATGTTAGATATAAAGTTTCCTGCTGAAGAAGAATAATTTATTATGCTGGTTTCCGGTCCGGTGAAGATACTGATTTTTATCAATCAGTGTCTGCCCGATCGGGCTTTTTATTTTGCATTAAAATTTCTAAAAAAATATATAAATTTAAAAAAAGTTGTAGTCAAATTATCTGAAATATGTTATATTTATCTTATTGGAAGGAGTGTTACTATGTACAAAAGAGTTGTTCTCAAATTAAGCGGAGAGGCGCTTGCGGCAGACAGCGGAAAATGCTTTGATAACCCTACCATAAGCAGTATTGTTAGTCAGATAAAAACTGTTATTGAAAACGGTACACAACTTACTCTTGTAATAGGCGGTGGCAATTTCTGGAGGGGCAGAAGTGCTAACCCTGAAATGGATCGTGTTAAGGCGGATCAGATTGGTATGCTTGCCACTGTTATGAATGCCGTTTATTTTGCCGATTTTTGCCGGCAGGAGGGCTTGGAGGCAGTTGTTATGACACCCTTTAATGTGGGTAACATAACCGAGCTTTTCTCAAAGGATAAAGCTAATAAGCTGCTTAATGATGGTAAAGTACTTATTTTTGCAGGCGGTATCGGTCATCCCTTCTTTTCCACTGATACGGTTACTGCTCTTAGGGCTTCGGAGCTTAATGCAGATGCAATTTTGTTTGCAAAGAATATTGATGGTGTATATGACAGTGATCCGTCCGTAAACCCTAATGCAAAAAAATTTGATGAAATACCCTGTAAGGATATAGTGGAGAAAAACCTTAAGGTTATTGATATTGCCGCTGCAAACCTTTGCTATGAACAGAGGATACCTGTCGAGATATTCGGTCTTGCGGAGGAAAACAGCATTATAAGAGCTGCTAACGGCGAGAAAATCGGCACTACCGTTACAGTATAACACATACGTGTTTAGGAGCCTTAGCCTTACGGCTGATTTTACACAAAAGCAAGGCTTTTACATTATACTACTCATAGACAGCCGAGGCCGACCTATGAGTACCATATCCGGTGAAAACAGGGCTTTAAGCTTTGTGTTATCTGCAAATATGGTATAATAAATAAAAAAATATATTTTGGAGGTAAATTTAATGTCTACACATACTAAAGTTTTTGAAGAGAAAATGGGAAAGACTGTTACAAACCTTGATAACGAACTTAAGACCATTCGTGCAGGCAGGGCTAACCCCCATGTGCTTGATAAAGTTACAGCTCAGTGCTATGGTATGGAAATGCCTGTAAATCAGCTTGCAAATATTTCCACCCCCGAGGCAAGAGTTATTGTTATTTCTCCTTATGATGTATCAACCCTTAAGGCTATTGAAAAGGGTATAAACGGCTCCGAGCTTGGTATTAACCCATCAAATGACGGTAAGGTTATCCGCCTTGTATTTCCTGAACTTACCGAAGAAAGACGTAAGTCCCTTACCAAGGATATTAAAAAGAAGGGTGAGGAGTCAAAAGTTGCTGTCAGAAATATCAGACGAGATGCAATCGACACCGTTAAAAAGCTTGAAAAGAACGGTGAAATTACAGAGGACGAGCTTAAAAAGCTTGAGGATGAGATTCAGAAGCTTACGGATAAGTATGTTGCTGAAATTGACAAGCTTGTTGAGCTTAAAAACAAGGATATTATGTCCATTTAAGGTATTATATTGGATTTTGCTGCGAGCAGGTATAACCGCCTGCTCGTTTGCATATGGAGGAATTTATGGCTAGAGAAATACCAAAGCATATTGCTATTATTATGGACGGCAACGGCCGCTGGGCAAAAAAAAGATTTATTCCGAGAGTGCTTGGACACAGAAAGGGTGCGGAAGCGCTTGACCGCCTTTTAAAAGATGCAGACGGTATGGGCATTGAGCATATAACCGTATATGCTTTTTCCACAGAAAACTGGAAAAGAGCTGAGGAAGAGGTTTCAGGTCTTATGAACCTTATGCGTGAGTACATACAGGACTACATAAGGGATAATGAAACCAGCAGACTTAAAATTGATTCAATAGGCGACATTTCAGTATTGGATGAGGATATTCAGCGGGATATTAAAACCCTTAAGGAGATTTCCAAGGATAAACCCGGCATTAATCTGCATATTGCCATTAACTACGGCGGTAGGGATGAAATTAAAAGAGCTTTTCAGACCATGGCGGAAGGGATAAAAGCAGGTGAGCTTTCCCCTGAGGATATAAGCGAGGATACAATTTCCTCCTATCTTGACTCGGCAGGAGTACCTGACCCTGAGCTTATAATACGCACAAGCGGTGAGTACAGATTGAGCAATTTTCTGCCATGGCAGAGTGCATACTCTGAGTTTTGGTTTACGGACAAGCTTTGGCCTGATTTTAATATTAATGATTTAAAGGATGCTGTTGCCGCTTATCAGAACAGGGACAGGCGCTTTGGCGGAAGAAATGAGGGTAAAAAATAATGTTGGTGAGAATTATATCGGCGGTTGTTGCCATTCCGATTTTATTATTCTTTATTATAGTTGGCGGCCTGCCATTAAGAGGTGCTGTACTTGTACTGTCATTAATCGGTATGGGTGAGCTTTATAAGGCTGTTTCGGGCAAGATTAAGCTTGTGCATTTTGTGGGCTTTGCGTTGGAGGCAGTTTATGCCTATTGTATGTATAGGCTGGAATTTTTTAGGTATTTTAGTGCTGATATTAATTATTTCTTTATAATGTTTTTTGCTGTTACTGTTGCCATGCTGCTGATTTTGATTATACTTGTTTTTGCCCATAAAACAAATAAAATTATTGACGGTGCAATAACCGTATTCGGCTTTTTTTATGTGGGAGTATTGTTAAGTCTTATTTGTGAAGTAAGGGAGGCAGGTTTAATTTACTCATGGCTGCCATTTATATTTGCTTTTGGCAGTGATACGGGCGCATATTTTATCGGCTCTAAGTTTGGAAGGCATAAGCTGACACCTGAATTAAGTCCCAAAAAATCCGTAGAGGGGGCGATAGGCGGCGTTGTTACCGTTGTAATACTTACAGGTATATATTTCCTTGTGTGCAGCAGGTTTTACTATGATATTACAATCAATATTACGGTTTATTATATGATAATCAGCTTGTTTGGCGCGGCTCTTTCTCAGGTAGGCGACCTTGCGGCATCAAGTATTAAAAGATTTACGGGTATAAAGGACTATGGCAAAATTATGCCTGGTCATGGCGGGGTACTTGATAGATTTGATTCCGTATTATTTACTTTGCCTGTGGTATTTTTTGCTATGTATTTTAGTTTGTTTTTTTCCATTTAATTTGAGAGGTGTTTATTTTGACTGAAAATATATCAATTTTGGGCTCAACAGGCTCAATAGGTACACAGACGCTTGAGGTGGTAAGAGAGATAGGCGGTATAAAGGTTACCGCCCTTACCGCAGGCTCAAATATAGATTTGCTTCAGGTTCAGGCTGAGGAATTTAAGCCTGAGCTTATTTGTGTTATGGACGAAAATAAGGCTTTGGAGCTAAAAAAAAGACTTTCAGGGAGCA
>CALIRN010000102.1 GCA_938042265.1 uncultured Eubacteriaceae bacterium | reverse complement strand
TTGAAATACCATGACGGATAGCACCCGCCTGACCTGTAGTACCTCCACCGCAAACATTTACAAGTACGTCAAACTTTGCACCTGTGTTTGTAAGCTCAAGTGGCTGTCTTACAATAAGCTTAAGTGTTTCAAGACCAAAATAATCATCAATATCTCTCTTATTAATTGTAATTTTACCGTTACCGGGAACCAAATAAACTCTGGCTACAGAGCTTTTTCTTCTACCTGTACCATAATATCTAGCTGCTGCCATGATTTATCCTCCTATCTAATCAATACTTAATCTCTAATACTTCCGGTGACTGTGCCTGATGCTTGTGCTCACCGTCAGCATAAACGAAAAGCTTCTTCATCATGTTTCTGCCGAGAGTGTTCTTAGGAAGCATACCCTTAACAGCATGTCTGATAACCTCCTCAGGCTTTTTATCCATCATAACCCTGAGTGTAGTTTCCTTAAAGCCGCCAACGTAATCACTGTGTTTTCTGTAAAGCTTCTGGTCAAGCTTCTTACCTGTAACCTTAATCTTGTCAGCGTTAATGATAATTACATAATCACCTGTATCACAATGTGGTGTGTAAATTGGCTTGTTCTTACCACGAAGTACACTTGCAACCTCTGAAGCAAGACGACCAAGAGTGTGGTCAGCAGCATCAACAACATACCATTTTCTTTCTATTTCAGCCGGCTTAGCTATAAATGTTGTTCTCATTATAGAAAATCTCCTCTCAAAACTTTAAATAACAAATATGTTCAAGCTATTGAATTGTAACACTCCAAATGTCCGAAAAGAGCTGACAACCTGCCGCTCTCGGGGCTAATCGGGAACAGCAAGGCACAATTCAAACAGTAATATTTTACTATAAGGGACACGGTATGTCAAGTAAAATATTTACGATTTTTTTGATTTTTTCACATTTTAATATTAATGAAACACTGATTAATTAAAGGCAAAAAATCAAACGGAATTGAACTAATTTTTCAAGAAAAAGCTACAATTTTAACGTATTTTTAAGCTTTTTCGCAGAAAAAGTCGTTCCATAGTGCCAAATTTTCGTAAATTTATTTTTTATGCATTAAATCAGGGTTTCTTTAAAACATTTTATATATAAAAGGTGTCCACATCTGATACACCCAATACAAACACCTTTATCGTTTTATATTTATCCCTCGGCAAGAGCCTTATCCATAATACTCATAGCCTTATCAATATCCTCTTTAACTGCAATGAGAGATGGCACAAAGCGGATAATATACTTACCTGCATTTACAAGCAGCAGACCATTTTCAATAGCCTTTGCAATAATCGGTGCAGCAGGCTTATCAAGCTCAATTCCCTGCATAAAACCGATACCTCTTACATCCTTTATAAAGCTGTACTTATCCGCAAGCTCCTTAAGCTTTTTAGTAAGATAGACACCATTTGTTTTTACATTGTCCAAAAGCCCGTCAAGAAGCTCATCAACCACCACATTGCCTGCGGCAGTTGCAAGAGGGTTGCCGCCGAAGGTTGATGCATGGTCACCGGCACCAAATACCTCCGCCACCTTAGCCTTAGCCATCATAATACCGCATGGAATACCGCCTGCAATACCCTTTGCTGTAGACATTACATCGGGCACAACGCCAAAGGTCTGATATGCAAACAAAGTACCAAGACGCCCTACACCGCACTGAACCTCATCAAACATAAGAAGAATATCCTTTTCATCACATATTGCCCTTACCTGCTTAAGATATTC
>CALIRN010000101.1 GCA_938042265.1 uncultured Eubacteriaceae bacterium | reverse complement strand
TAATCTGCAAAAACAAAGCCTCCAGCCTTGTTTTTGTTGCGATTATGGTATAATGTAATTAATTAAAGCATACAAAAAATTTGTGATATTAAAAAAGGAGGTAATTTTATGTTAAAGAAAATAGTATTATTTATTGCAGCTGTTTTAGGCATAATATCTATGAACTGTGTTTCGATGTTTGCTGATGAGTATACTGCTGTAAACCTGTTAATTAACGGGCAGAGTATTAGCACTGACCAGCCGGCTGTAATTTATAACAGCAGAACGGTTGTTCCCATAAGAGTTATTGCTGAAGCCTTTGAATGTAATGTTGACTGGATAAGTGATACGAAAACAGCTGTTATAAGTCAAGATGGAGCTAATATATATTTAACAGTTGGCAGTAATATAATGACAGCTGAAATGGAGGGACAATCCGCAAGTATGGAAATTGATACTCCACCTGTTATTATAAATAACAGAACAATGATTCCTATTTCTTTTATAAGTGAAGTTTTGGGATTTAATGCAGATTGGGATGCTGATACAAAGACAGTAAATATATATAGGGAGATTGCTGATTTTTCGGGAAGTGAATATGTTGAAAGTTATTTTGAGGCTGTAAACAGATATGATGCTTGCAATAATGCTGTTACTGATAAAATTGATGATATGACATACGAACAGCTTGAAAAATATTACAGCATAGATAATAAATATAACGAATATATACTAAATAAGGATATTGGTACGTATACAGCAGAGGATGTGGAAGTTGTTAATAATTTGGCAGATGAAATTGAAAGTTTTGCCAAGGAAATTGGTATAGCAGGATATAGTGTATCTTCTGATGTAAATACAGAATCAAAAAATAATGTTGTATATTATGTAAAGCCTGAACCGTTTAATACCGACGGAGGTTTTTCATGCATTATGGATAAGCCATATGATAGATATTCTGAGGAAATAGTGGGTATGGATAATGATACTGCTTTATATATGATAAGTACATTTAATATGTTTGCTGAAAAACTTCAGAAAAATACTGATAAAATAAATTCAACAGTTGCTGAAATTCTTTTGGAAGAACTTAATAAGGGACTTGAAATATTAAATAAAATTGAGGATAACCCTGAAGATTATTCATATCCTATTTCAATCAATGGAATAAATGCAGAACTGGCTGCTTTGGCTGAGGGACTTAACATTGATATTGGAGAGGATTTAAAAGAATATAATGTTACCATAAATAACAGTATATATTCTTCTCAGGATATTGTACAGGTTAGAGATGCTTTTTATGCTGCTCTTTCAAAACATAATGCTTATACAGAAGTTATTAGTGGATATTACAGTGTTTTCACATCACAGCAGCTTGACGAATACAGACGTATTACAGGAGCTAAAATGTATTATGACTTTAATCAAAGCGATATGGATAGTATTGATTATTACAGAGGAGGACTTATTCTTCTTGAAAGAAGTAATGAAAGAACTGAAATTTTTGCCGATAAATATGGCATTGATTTATAATTATATAAAGATATAATGGAATAAGTATTAATACAAGCTCGAGCATTTTATTATGTCCGAGCTTTTTTGTATGGACAAGAGCTAATCCCAAAGATTGTGTAAGCCTCCAATGATGTATAATAAAAATAATCAGTTTGGAGGTTTTTATTATAAGAAGAAAAAGAAACGAAAGTCCCGAAAGACAGGCATTAAGAGAAATGATGGCAGGATATTTAAAGGACAACCCTGTGAAGATGGTAGGGATGTTAATTCTATCATACGCAAAATGATGTCTGTTATTCTTGAAGGTGCTTTAGATGGTGAACTTGGTTATTCTAAGTACGACTACAAAAACAAAGATACAAACAACAGCCGCAACGGTTACGGCAAGAAAACTATGCATACAAGCTATGGTGATATGGATTTGGATATTCCTCGTGACCGCAATGTTGAGTATGAACCACAGGTTATAAAAAATATCAGAATACCATTACTCAGGATATGGAAGAAAAGATCATTTATATGTATGCCCAGGGGATGACAACAAGTGATATTGAAAGCCATTTTCAAGAATTGTACGGCATTGACGTATCTGACAGCACCATAAGCCGTATAACAAACAAAGTACTGCCTGAGGAGTTAATGTATTCTTATTGCCTGCATTGATGGACTTACAGGCTTTCCTCAAGCTATTACAGCTGTATTTCCTGAAACAGAGATACAGCACTGTATTATACATCAGATAAGAAACACGACAAAATTTGTGTTATATAAGGACTTAAAGGCTCTTATAACTGATTTAAAGGGGGTTTATACAGCTTCAACCGAGAAAATTGCAATACTTGAATTAGATGCTTTTGCAGAAAAATGGGATAGTAAATATCCTAATATTTTCAAGTCGTGGAACGAAAGCTGGGCAACCCTATCCACCTATTTTAAGTACCCTGAAGATGTTAGAAAAATCATATATACTACAAATACTGTGGAGGGTTTTAACCGCCAGCTGCGTAAGGTTACCAAGAATAAATCTATCTTTCCAATCGATGACAGCCTGCTTAAAATGATGTATCTGGCAGCTATGGATATAACTCGCAAATGGACTGGACACAGGCAGGATAGAGGTAAAATCAGCGCACAGCTTATGATTTATTTCGAGGATAGGCTTAATGCAATTCAGTGATTGCTGATATCATTATTTTTATATAATATCATAAAACAAGGGCAGAACAGTTTGCCTTATTATACCCTTTTTATCGTATATCAGTTTTTTGCGTTTATACAAAACTTGAAACGTACTCTTGACACAATATAAAATTTAGCTGTATACTATAAATAAGGATAGAACATTTTGCCTTGTCCTATCCTTATTATTAAATATATCATTTTTTAGTATTTACACAAAGCTTGAAATAGTCTCAAGTACCGCTGTCATTCACCGTAATATCTCACAGTATGCGTTGGGTTGCTCCTCCGCTTTGCTGTTTTAGTTTGACTTTTGGGCAACTTATTGTGATTGATTTGTGGGTTATTCTTGAGGATTTTTATTTGTTTTGCTCATCTCTAAAGTAGGTGTCTATCCTACATCTGATTAACAATACCACTTGGAAGGGGGCTGATAAGTATGGATTCTAAAAGGTTAATACAAAAAATTGTATCATTTGTTTTGGCATGGCTGATTATATTTAATTATTGTGATTTAAGTTTTTTAAATGCAATAATTAATTTGAAAAATGCCGAAGCAGCTGAAACCTTAAATCCTTCTGCCTTATGGGCAGAAAAGATGAACAGTCTTGGCTGGATTGATGAAAATAATGAACCACAGGCTAATATGTGGGCTGATACTACAGTAATAAATACAGCATGGATTAATACCGAAATAGCAGGAGTTGGTAATGCATCTACTGCTACATCAATAGGTTTGCCTATTAGTGATGTTGCTGTTTCAGAAAGTGCTGTGGCAGTATCCAATTATGCTTATGATCCCGATATGGCAACAGAGGATATTCCTACACTTTATTATACATTGGAATATGATGAAGTATTAAACGGATATTATCGTATATATTATGTAAGTACGGCTAATCAGCTTATGCAGCTCCTTAGTATGTCAAAAACAAGTTTTAATAATATCAGACCTAATGAAAATGAAATTAAGACTTATGTTGAAGATTACAAAACCATAAAATATGCAACTAAATTGGGTATAAAATTATTATGTGACATTGACCTTGGCGGAAGTAATGATAAATACTGGATTGGTACTTCTAACAGCAGTGTTTATTTGGATATAGATGGTAATGGAAATAAAATTTATAATGGTTATTTTAGTAGAATTGAAAATGGAGTTAATGCTACTACAGGTGCGACAATATATATAAATTATACATTTTTAAATAATTCAGCACAGCATTTTTATATTCATGATGTAGATTTTGATAATATGTTTATTGCTAGACCGGGTGGTATATTTGGTACAAGTATATCTTACTCTTATTTTGACAATGTAAATTTTGAACATTGTCTTGGTATTAATACTGCTGAGTCAGGTGTTGCCATTGTTTTGGGTTATAGCTATTTAAGAGATTATTTTAATAATTGCATGATAAGAAATAGCTATGTTTGCGGAAGAGGACATTGTGCCACATTTGCATCATATAATGGAGGCACCGGCTTTGATTCTACTGTTTCTTATATTGGTGATACAGATTCTACTGCAACATCATTCTACTATACTGATATACCTCCTTCCATCGAAGAGGTAGAGAAGGTATGGAAGGGATATGATACAGTATATGAGGGAAAGACATATACTCTTAACAATGCTAAATTTCCATCTATATATAAGAATTCCATGGCAATAGATTGTGAGGTTTATGAATTAGCGTTAAATCACTCAGGTACATTTGTTTCCTGTTTGCAGTCACATATGATTTTTAAAAACTGTTTTACTAATTCTACTATTTATGCAACTACGCAGTCAGGTGTTTTTACGGGCTGTGTTATAGGCTGTGGCGATGGTTTTTATTATAATGTGGAAGGCGAAAAAACTCTTGTTAATTCTTATTTTGAAAACTGCTATACATCAGGTCTTATTGAGGGTAAAACAAGTGTAGGTGGATTTATAGGCGGTATTTTTAATGATAACAGAGCATATGGCTATGATACAAACAAAAATGTAGCCTATACCCAGTATCGCGGCAAGGTTGTGTGTAAGAACTGTTATTCTACATCCTCTGTAGGTATGCAGTATTCAGGCAACTATGTAGGCGGATTTGTAGGTCAGATTTATGGAAATGTAAGGTCTGAGGGTACTGATTCAGATAAGCAGCATTTATTTATAAACTGCTATGCGGCAGGTGAGGTTGGCGGTATTACAACTGATACCTCCACAGATTCTACAAACACTAATTCAATAGGTGGTTTTTTTGGTTCATATCTTAAAACGGATCCTAATACCATTACAACCAGTAATGGTATAACTTTCGATAATAATGCATTAATGCCTTTTGTTTGCATGAACTGCTGTTACGATAAACAGACTACCGCTATGCGTGAAAGAGATATAGGTAATTATAATGCCCGTACGTCATTAAACGGTTCTGTAGATACCATTACCGGCCTGTATACTCTTACATCAACTCAAAAAAATGTTAAGGGACTTGCCGATACTGACGGCATTATGGGCAGTGATGACGTTTGGCTATATAAAAGCGGTTATTATCCTCAGTTGAATGTTTTTACAAGCAATAATGAAAATAATTTTGGCAGTAAGGCGGAAACTGCAAGATTGTACAGTCAGGCGTCAACTGCAACGGTATTTTTAGACCACTGGGATACTATTATGAATGGAGCAGGGGATACTGTGCCTACAGCCGATACAACAATTTATGACACTGTAAGAGATATATCCTCAAAGTTTGAGTTTACAAGCGGCGGCAATTCTGCAGTGAGCAACCTTGGCTGGCAGACCAATACCGAAAAGAATGCACAAAGCGGATTTACTCCATATTTGGGCGGTACTGACGAAAACAGCAACCCCGTAGGCTTTGATGTGAGCTTTGATATAAGTCAAACGTCAAATAAAACGGAAACGGTTACTAAAAATTATGCCCCCAGTGTACTTACAATTTCAGCTGATATGGCTGCAAATGATGATTATACCTTTAAGTGCTTTGATTTTGCGGCAGGTAAGCAGTTTGTCAAGGTTACTACCTGCAGTGAGGCAAACTACAAAAAATGGTTTGATAAACAAACGGATTATGACAGCTACATAGCTGATTTAAATGAAATGAATGCTGTCCGCTCCAATTATATTGACCTGTTGGGGCTTGATACCTCAAAAACAGATGATGAAATAAGGGAAGCCTTGAAGGCAAAAATTCTTGCGCTTACCAATTTTGCAAATGACTCTACAGAGGAATCCATTGCCGAAAGCCTTAAAGATATACTTTATAAGGGGAGCCAATATTTTAACGGCAGCCTTGATGAAGATGAAAAGGTGGAATACAGGGCTGAGCTTATAGCAACCATTAAGGGACTTGACGAAAGCTCAAGTGATGAGTATATTTATGAAAAATATAAGGCGCTCAGCGCTTATTCGTATTATCCCTTCAGACCTCTTGAGGCAGTCGAAAAGCCAACCGATTTCAGAGCGTGTGCTGAGGCAGAAACAGGCCCATCCGATACGTCGGAAAGTGAATTTGGCAGCCGTACACTAAGGCTTATACCAACTGCATACCTTAATGCAGGGGACATGATAAACATAAATGTTTTTAATGACATTAATAATGACGGCGCCTTAACCAATAACGTTACCACTGTAGTTAACTCAACTGAGTATACTATGAGCAGATTTGACCATACAATAGGTGTTGTCTATGCTTCTACACAGGGTTTACCTGCAAAAAATGAAAATAATACTGTTTTAATTAATACCTGTCTTGGTGAGCGTACCTGCTATGACCCGCAGACAGTTAATTTCAGAGATAATTATTTTGATACAGACTCCAACTCTTTTGTTAAGAGCAGTTTGGATAATGATAAGGTTTTTGCATTGTATGATTATTACCCTACCTATAAAACGGAGGAAAAGACAGATGGTTTAGACGGCCTTACAAACCAAATATCTCTCGGCAATTTCTTTTCAACCAATGCAGAGGATTATGGAAAAACAATGGTTGTTGTCTACAAAGGTATTATTGAAAATATTGACGGTAATTCCAAAAATTTTGTCCTGAAAAAAGCAGATACTCCTGTCAATATGTCAGAGAATAATAATCTTGAAAAATGGTCAGGCACCGCTTTGTTTGATGATACGGATAAGGGCTATTATTACATGGTTTATTACTGGCGTATGAGTGACGGAAGGTATCTTGAGGAAAACAAGCTTGTCAATATAACGACCGACAGCTATACAATGGAAATGCGTACGGGAGTTGCAAATGCAACAGAGGACAGCTTCAGCGGCGAAAAGAATGACAGCTACACATACATAGATTGTGATGTTGCCGAAAATGTTAATCTCGATTCCGGTGACTTGAGCGATTATGAGTTTCCCAGTGATTATTTTGTAAAAAACTTATTGGGTAATACTTCATGGGAGGATTATACGGCACAAAAATATGAAAGTTACGATAAAATAATTAATTACCCCGATAATTCGGAAGGTGTTCCTTACTGGTCAAAGAGTGTTAAAACCACTACAATGGCGGGAACTGTTACAGTTGCATGGAGAAAAAGCCCCGATTACAGTCTTGAAAAGCTTATTGTTGAGGTGCATAAAACAGATGATGCCGAAGGCGTTTGGCATCCTATGACCTACGTTAACCTTGATAACGACGATATTACAATTGATAATACGGATGACTTGCAGTACAGCTATACCTACAGCAGCTATAAGGTAACACAGGATACTGAAACAAAGCAGTTTACTGTTGTTGAAACATCAAATACCGTAAGACGCTTTTCTGTTGAAGATTTCAGCGGTGATGTACCAAATACAGCGGTTAAGAGCATTAAGTTTAACTTTCTTGACAGTGCTGAGGGTCAAAGCAGCGTTAAGCTGACAGATGATATAAGAGTTACTGCTCTTTTCAGGACTGTTGCTGCAGATGTTGAAGCGGAAAAATATGTTGTAATTGATGACGGTAAAATTGAACAGGAGCTTGTCAGCAGCGGCGGCAATATACTGCCTCTTTATCAGGCTGACGCTTATCGCAGCGTAGATAACCAAAAGTTCAGTAATGATCTCCAGAGAGCTGTCCTTTTCGGTGATAAGCTTATATACAGAATGAGACTGCAGAATGTGGGCGTATATGACGCCAGCAATGTTGTGGTAACGGATACCATACCTGAGGGCTGCAGCCTTATAGACGGAACTGTTAAGGTTTACAGGCAGAAAAAGAATGTTAACAAAAATGAAGGAACAGATGTGTATGAACAGCTGGAATTAATAGGAGGAAGTGCAAGTATAGATTCCGACAGCATGAACGGAAACTATGCTGAGGAAAAATATTACTATTATGTGGATACGGATAATAATAAAATAACCTGGCTGCTTAATCCGGTAAGAATGGATTATGATTATTATGCTGAATTTGAAGTAACGGTTGATGACATTTATACCAAGTTCAGTCAATCGGAAGCAGAGCTTAAAAATCAGGCGAAATTTACCTATTCATATATTAACGGCGATGTTATCAGTGATTCTGCAGAGGACAGTACTCAGACAGAATATTATGAACAGCATGGTCAATATAATGAAAAATATGCTTCTAAGGCAGTTTTTAATGTAACCTCTGATATTGCTGACACATTTGACGGAAAAATTGGCTATACTCTTAATTTTGAAACACAAAATACGGATAGCAGCCAATATTCAATAACAAGCATTACAAGTCAAATCCCTGCAGGCTATACATTTGTTACCGATGACAGCGGTAAAATTGATGTTGGTATAGAGTCTGCCAATTATACGATTGATGATTTTAGTATTACTGCAAGCGGTAACATCTTTACCGTAAAACCGGCAGATGATAAGACTGTTACATTTGGTAAAGGTAATAGTATAAAACTTGTTTTTCAGGTTGAAGCTCCCTCAGGAGGAACAGAGGATAGACATGTAAATCAGTTCTCAATTAATTATTATAAAATTGACAGTTCAGGTGCGGCATTACAAAATTCCATCACTAAGGTAGATGACGTTACCAATCAGGTGGAAAGCTCTGCAAGATGGCTTTATCTTAATGTGGAAAAGGAAATTCGTGATGAAGATAATGCTCAGGCTTTTCTGTTTAAAGCAATCAATAATAATGATACGGCTCAGACTTTGTTTGCAGATATATTTGCAAACAATAAAGACGGAGAAAATGATACCTACAGAGGTAATCAGCTTATTCAGATTATCCAAAGGGGCAATTATACCGTATCTGAAACAGATTGGGCAAATACTGACTATGATATTGACAGTGCATTCTACAGCAGTACGGATATAGATATATCCGATTTAACCATTAAACAGGGAGAAATTACTGCCGCAAGCCATTCTGTCAGTCTGTATATTCCAAGGGCTATGTATGAGTCAACGGCATTCCCTATCTGGGCGGCAGAGGATGAAGATGGAAATAATGTTTACCCTACCGTTACCTGTGTAAATACTCCAAGTGAGTATGCATGGCTTTCGGCACAAAGTAATGTGGAAAACAGCTTTAGTATAAGCAGCATTGCTCAAACTCAGCTTAATATGCTCAGTGCGGCAGCAAGCAGGAGCGCTGCAGCGTCAAATACAGATGAGGCAGTAAGCTCTCAGGCTGTTATTCCTCCGCCTGTCACATTAAAAAAGGACGAGGATGAGCAATAAATATGTATAATAAAGGCGTTTAAATTAGGCTGTGTATCGGTTGATGCACAGCTGTTTTATTTTTATAACAATAATGGGCTGTCGTATAGTGAACTGCTCCCTGAACTGCTCCCCATCAAGTAGACAAATGAAAAAATATAAATTTTTCCTGCCAGTAGAGTGAAAACTAC
>CALIRN010000100.1 GCA_938042265.1 uncultured Eubacteriaceae bacterium | reverse complement strand
TATATATATAACCTTTGTATCGGCTCCGTATTTTGCCTTTAACAGCTTACCATGTACCTCAAGAGGTGTCATAATAGGGGCAAGGCAGGGCACAAGCTCGGGATAGTATTTTTTTATGTACAGATTTATTGTGGGACAGGCAGAGGATATAATGGTTTTACCCTTGCTTGAAAGTATAAGTCTGCGGTATTCCTCAGTAACACAGGCGCCACCTATGGAGCTTTCCTCCACATAGTCAAAGCCAAGCCTTTTAAGGGCGCTTGTCAGCTTAAAGGCGTTATCTGAATATGCCGCAATAAAATCAGATGAAAGGCTTACGCATACAGTTGTGTTTTTATCGGCAATAAGCTTGCGGATTGGCTCATAATCATTATACGGCTTTTTTGCGCCTCTGGGACATACGTTTATACATCTGCCGCAGAGTATGCAGCCTTCGTCAATTATATCAACTCTGTCATCATTATAGCTTATGGACTTGACAAGACAGTTTTTTATGCATTTGTAGCAGTTTTTGCAGTTTGTCCTTCTTGCTCTGATATATTTCATAAAAATCCCTCATATAAAGTATTAAAAAACAGCTTTATTGCTGGATAAAAATGGCTTATTCCTTTTTATCCCTGTTACTTAAAAGCATACCCAGCTCATTCATAAAGCTGTCTATATCCTTAAACTGCTTGTAAACAGAGGCAAAGCGCACATAAGCTACCTCATCGACATCCTTAAGCTTTTCCATTACCATTTCACCAAGCTCTTTGCTTGGTATTTCCCTGCGCATTGAATTAAGCACACTGTTTTCAATATCCATTGCCATCTCTTCAATCTGCTCAATGGAAACGGGACGCTTGTTACAGCTCATCATAATGCCCTTAATAAGCTTATCCCTGTCAAAAAGCTCTCTGGTATTGTTACTTTTTATAACTGAAAGGGGCAGGCTGTCAATACGCTCATAGGTTGTAAAGCGCTTGCAGCAGCTGTCACAGTAACGGCGGCGGCGTATAGCCGACTGATCCTCCATTGTTCTTGTATCTATTACCTTTGTATCCTTATTGCCGCAAAACGGACATTTCATAATAACACCTCCAAGTTAAATTGCTTTCTTTCATTATAATACATTATAACAATTTATACAATAAAAATTAGTGTGGAAAATATACGGAATATGGTGTATAATAAAATAAATAATAACAGGAGGTGTTGCTGTGAACAGTCCAAAGGATGCAAATAAATTTATGATGTGCTTTTTGATATATAACTGCTTTGCCATAGTTATACTTACAATATCAAGTTGGGGTCTTGTATTTAAGGGCATGTCGGAGAGTGAGGTAATGCAGTTTATATTGCTTGCGCAGGATTTTGTTGTGTTTATTGTGCCTATGGCAGTTTATATGATATTAACGGGTAAATCCATTAAGGAGATTGTACCTCTTAAAAGACTTTCGGGTAAAAATGTGGTTTATGTAATAATAATCACATTTTTGATGATGCCTACGATGTGGGTATTTTCCATTATTACAAATATGTTTGTGGAGTCGGATGTAAGCGAGTCCTTTAGACAGATAATGACGGATTTCCCTTGGTGGGTTTCGATAATTTTTATGGCGATTATGCCTCCCCTTTGTGAGGAGACAATGTTCAGAGGGTATATACTTACAGGCTATAAGAGTGTCGGCTTTGTGAAGGC
>CALIRN010000099.1 GCA_938042265.1 uncultured Eubacteriaceae bacterium | reverse complement strand
TGGCGGCAGTGAGGAGGATTTATCAAGATACAGTGTAAATCTTATAGTTGATAATTCGCATTTAAATGGAGCTCCCGTAATAGTAAACCATGCTCCAAGCTATGCAGCTCTGGTGGGTGAAATAGAGTATGACAGTGAAAACGGCAATTTTACAACGGATTTTACCAAGATAAAATCGGGTTTACTCCATAAGGCTAACGGAGGTTATCTTATTTTACAGGCAAGCGATTTGCTTGGTACAACCTTTGGTTGGGAGTCGGTAAAGCGTGTGCTTAAAACAGGCGAGCTTACTATTGAGCCTATTAAGGAGTATCAGCTTGGAGGAATTACTGTGGCGGGCATAAAGCCAAAGGCCGCGCCTATTAATGTAAAGGTGTTGCTTGTAGGCTCAAATTACTATTATGAACTGCTCAGGGAATATGATGATGATTTTGGCAAGCTGTTTAAAATTTGCGCCATGTTCGATTATGAAATGGATAACAACAGCGATAATATTTCGGGTATGCTTGCCTTTATCAGGGCATTTGCGGAAAATAATTCAACACTGCCTTTTACGGGAGATGCGGTTTGCAGTATAATTGAGCATTCCTCCAGGCTTGCGGAAAGTCAGGATAAGCTTACCACACGCTTTTCATTGATAAATGATATTTTGTGTGAGGCTGACGCATGGGCAAAAATGAACAATGCGCAGTCCGTTAACGGTAAATATGTTAAAAAGGCTATAGCAAAAAAATGCGGCAGGGTTAGCCTTTACAGTAAAAAGTATAATGAAATGATACTTGGCAATGAAATAATGATTGATACCACAGGTAAAAAGACCGGACAGATTAACGGCCTTTGCGTTATGGAAACAGGAGATTTGACCTTTGGTATGCCTACGCGTATTACAGCAAGCACCTATATGGGCAAGGCAGGTATTGTAAATATTGAAAAAGAGGCCGAAATGAGCGGCTCTATTCATGACAAGGGTGTACAGGTGATAACAGGATATCTGGGTAAAAAGTATGCACAGGAGTTTCCGCTTACCCTTAGCTGCCGTATATGCTTTGAGCAGAATTATAATGGCGTTGACGGTGACAGTGCCTCAAGCACGGAGCTTTATGCGATAATTTCAAGCCTCAGCAATATGCCTATAAATCAGGAGCTTGCAGTTACGGGCAGTGTCAATCAGATGGGCGAGATACAGCCTATAGGCGGTGTTACCTATAAAATTGAGGGCTTTTTTGAAATATGTGAAAAACGCGGACTTACAGGCAGTCAGGGTGTAATTATCCCCGTGCAGAATGAAAGAGACTTGACGCTTTCGGATAAAGTTATTGCTGCAGTTAAGGAGGGTAAATTTCATATTTACTCAATATCAAACATTGATGAGGGTATTGAGCTGCTTATGGGTACGAAGGCAGGCACTCTAAATAAAAACGGTAACTATCCAAGGGGAAGCGTACACTACAAGGTTTATAATAAATTAAAAAGTAATTTTGAAAAAACAACAGATAACTGAAAGAAGTGGCTGCGATGAGGGAAATAATTGATTTTCATATTCACCCATTTTATAACGGGGATAGTAATGTTTGCTTTTATGATAATACCGTAAACAGCAGTGAGGATATAAAGGCAGATTTACAGAGGGCAGGTATTTCAAGGTGCTGCGGCAGTGTTATCAAGCGTATGGAGGTAAAAAGCTTTGAGGATATACGGGCTTTAAATGATGAGGCAATTATGCTGCGTGATAAAATGGATGACTTTTATATACCAGGTATTCATATTCATCCTGATTTTGTCAGGGAGAGCCTTGCAGAGCTTGAACGGATGAAAAATAAGGGCATTAAGCTTGTAGGTGAGCTGGTGCCTTACATGATGGGCTGGCAGGATTACTATGATGAAAATATGGATAGGCTCTACGGGGCGATAGATGAACTTAATATGGTGGTAAGTCTCCATACAATAAATGAGGAAACCATTGATGAAGCCGTAGCACGTTTTTCCCACATAACCTTTGTGGCCGCCCATCCGGGAGATAAGGCACAGTTTTTAAGACATATTGAAAGAATTAAGAAGTATAAAAATTATTACCTTGATTTAAGTGGTACGGGTATATTTCGCTATGGTCTTATTGCCTATGGTGTTAAGGAGGTTGGCAGTGAAAGGCTGCTGTTCGGTACGGATTATCCAATCTGCAATCCATCAATGTATGTAAATGCGGTTCTTTTTGAAAAGCTTTCGGAGCAGGACTATGACAATATTTTTGCGGATAATGCAAGGCGTATTTTAGAGCTGGAGTGATACTATGATATATACGGTAACCCTTAATCCGTCAATTGACTATTATATGGATTTTGATACGATTAAAATTGGCAGCCTTAACCGTAGCAGGGAAGAAAGCTATGTATTTGGTGGCAAGGGAATAAATGTTTCCCGTATGCTTAAAGCACTTGGACAGGAAAGCTGCGCGATAACTGCCGTAGGCGGATTTACGGGACAGGCTCTTATTGACGGTATCAGAAAAGAGGGTATTAATGTAAAGCCTGTTTATGTAAAAGGTAATACACGCATAAATGTTAAGCTGGGCAAAACCAAAACGGAGCTTAACGGAGCCGGCGCTGAGTGTAATGAAAACACTGTCAGGAGGATTAAAGCAATGCTTGACGGGGCAGATGAGGGTGATATTGTCGTGTTGTCGGGCAGTGCATGCAGGGGTTTTGATACGGATATTTATGCCGATATTGTTTACGAGCTTAACAGACGTGATGTGCTTACCGTGGTTGACGCTGACGGCGAGCTGCTTGCAGAGGCGACAGAGAGATGTCCGTTTCTTATTAAGCCCAATCACATTGAGCTTGGCAGGCTTTTTGACACTGAAATTGAGGATATACACAGAGCTGCACTGTATGCCCACAGACTTGCTGACAAGGGTGTTAAAAATGTGCTTGTATCTATGGGCGATAATGGTGCTGTGCTCGTAAACAGTACAGGTGAATATTATTGTCCGTCACCGAGGGTGGAGGCTGTTAATACCGTAGGTGCAGGTGATTGTATGCTTGGGGGATTTTTATACGGCTACAGCAAAGGAATGAACTTAAGAGTATGTACAAGGTTTGCGGTTGCCTGTGGCAGCGCAAGGGTAAAAACAGGGAAGTTTCCTTCTGCTGTGTCGGTTAATGAAATCTTTGATAAATTATAAGGTTGAAATAAATACCTAAATATGTTATTATTAAGCTAATTATAAATGGGAGGTTTTTTACTATGGAAATACTTGACAGATATATCGATGAATTACTTGAAAAAAGTACGCCTCAGGCACCTATTTGGAATATTGAAAAAATCAGAAGCGGCAAGCCATCAACATGGAACTACATTGACGGATGTATGATCCTTGCTATGATAGAGACATGGAAGATTACAGGAGAGAAAAGGTACCTTGATTTTGCGGAAGCTTATATTGACCATCGTGTGCAGGAAGATGGTACGATAAAGGGATATAATCCGGAGGATTATAATATTGATAATGTTAATGCAGGAAAGACCTTGTTTTTGCTGTATGACATTACTGGTAAGGAAAAGTACCGCAAGGCAATTGATGTAATTTATGGACAGCTTAAAGGTCAGCCAAGAACAAGTGAAGGTAATTTTTGGCATAAGAAGATTTATCCGAATCAGGTTTGGCTTGACGGACTTTATATGGGACAGCCATTTTATATGGAATATGAGACACGCTTTAATGACAAGAAGAATTATCCAGATATCTTTAACCAGTTCTTCAATGTCGTAAAGAATATGAGAGACGAAAAAACAGGTCTTTATTATCACGCTTATGATTCATCAAAAGAAATGTTCTGGTGTGATAAGACGACAGGTCTTTCAAAGAATTTTTGGCTGCGTGCGCTTGGATGGTATTCAATGGCGCTGCTTGATACATTGACGAAAGCAGATAACAGCTATCAGCCAGAATACGATCAATTAAAGCAGATATTTATTGATTTGATGGAGTCTATGGTAAAATTTCAGGATGAAAGTGGCATGTGGTATCAGGTTGTCAATATGGGTGGCCGTGAGAAAAACTATCTTGAGACAAGCGGAAGTGCAATTATGGCATATTCAATGCTTAAGGGCGTGAGACTTGGCTTTTTGCCAGAGAGTTTTCGTGCATATGGCAAAAAAGCATTTCATGGTATTTGTGATCGCTATCTGAAGGAAAAAGACGGGCGTTTAAGTCTTGGCGGAATATGCTTAGTGGCAGGACTTGGTGGGCCGCAGATGAGAGATGGAACTTACGAATACTATATGTCTGAACCAGTAGTTGAGGATGATGCAAAGGGTGTTGGTCCATTTTTGTTGGCGTACACAGAAATTCGCAGATTAGGCGAGTGAAATTAAAAGAAGTGGATACCTGCGGTAACAGCCGCAGGTATTTTAAGATTGGAACAAAAATAAGAAAGGCAGGGAAAAGATGAAGGGAACATCTTGTGAAGAATGCGCATATTTTGAATATGATGAGGAAGAGGAATCATACGGCTGCCAATTCTATTTTGATGAGGATGATATTGCAAGGGCGAGCCTTTATGGTGATCGCTATATTTGTCCGCATTTTCAGTACAAAGATGAGTATAGAATTGTTAGAAAGCAAATTTAAGTAAAAAAAATATTGACAAACCAAGTGATGTTTTTTAATATAAAAATGAAAAACAAAGGAGAAAGGCGGTAAATTAGAAAAATAAGGCTAATTGCTGGGTGGTGTGTGTGATTTTATGGAAAACAAAAAAGCAGTAGCAGTTGAAAATGCTGCTGAGGATACTATTGATTTATTAGAAATTTTTCGAGCATTGTATAGAAGATGGGTTTGGATAGTTTTTGTAGCTCTCGTATTCGGTATTGCACTTGGAATGTATGGAAAATTTGTTGTAAAAGATGTATTTCAGGCAGAGGCATCAATGTGCATTATTGATAGCAATAAAGAAGTATCTATGAGTGACCTGCAGGTTGGATCAGCATTGACAAATGATTATGAAGGAATTATTAAAAGTCGTGTTGTTCTAACAAAAGTAATATCTAATTTAAATTTGGATATTGCATATAAAAATCTGTATAATGCAGTTTTTGTAGATAATCCAGAAGCAACAAGAATTATTAGAATACGTGTAGTTTCAGGCAATAAAGAAGAAGCAGTTGATATTGCAAACGAAATTCTTTCAGTAAGCATTGAAGAAATTCCGCATGTTTTAGGAAGTAATACACCGACTGTTTTGGATAAGGCAGACGAATTTTTTGCGGAAAATACAAGACGTTCAGTTGTGTCATATATATTGATTGGTTTAATGGCAGGAATTGTTGTTTCTTGTGGTGTAATAGTAATATCTGTTATTACGAATACATCTATTAAAAATGAAGAAGATATTCAAAAATGCAGCGGCCTTTCTGTATTGGGCACAATTCCGGATTATAAAGGCGGAAAGAAAAGGAAGGAAAAGATTATATGGCCGGATGAACTGCCTTTTTCAGTGGCAGAGGCTATTTATCAGCTTAGAACGGCAATACTTTATAGCAGTAAAGATGTAAAAATGATTGCTGTTACGAGTGCATTTGAAAATCAGGGAAAATCTTTTATTTCATTCCATTTGGCATATAGTTTATCACAGGTGGGAAAAAGGGTTCTTCTTGTTGATACAGATATGAGAAAATCAGTGCTTCAAAGACGTATGGGACTAGAAGGTGTAAAGCTTGGACTTTCTGAGTATCTTTCTGGAAATGCAGAAGTTGGTCAGGTTATTTATGATGTTGGAATCCCTAATATGCATGTATTGTTTAGTGGAAAGCTTGTTACAAATGCATCTGCGCTTTTGTCTGCAAAATGGCTTCGCACACTTTGCGATTCAGTAAAGGATTCTTACGATTATATTATATTTGATACACCGCCAGTTGGTGTCGTCGGTGATGCAGCAATTGTTTCTTCTGTTTGTGATGGAACACTTCTTGTTATTGAAAATGGTGTTACAAAGAAGAAAACGCTGTGTCAAATCGCAGCTGAATTGGAAAAGGTAGATACAAATATTCTTGGTGTTGTCCAGAACATGGTCGGTAGCAAAAAGGATTCCAGTTATTATGGCAAGGGAAATTATGGTTACTATTATGGAAATTATGGAAATAACCAAAATAAAAAATAAATTTACAAAAGCTATTGTAAATTGGAAAAAGCCGTGGTAAAATGAAGTCTGAAATCTTTAAGATAAAAAGCAATGACGGAAAGAGTAGTGCAGCAAGATCATTCAGAGAGAGCCGTGTATGGTGGAAGCGGTTTATGGGAATGCTGTATGAAGACCATTCCTGAGCTGCGCGTGAAAGAAGCAAAAAGCTTCGAAGCGTTGCCGTGTTGCTGCGTTATAAGCAAAGAGTGAAAGATAAGGTGGAACCGTGCGCTGGCACCCTTAGGTATGCAGATACCTGAGGGTGCTTTTTTATATTGCACAAGTTAAACTTTTATGTTCCTGTATCCTGCTCTGTCACCGATGGAAAATAAAATGTAAAAAAATAAGAGGAGATCAAAATGGTAAACTTTAAAGAAGACGAAGCATTAAACACATTGAATCATTCCTGTGCACATTTGATGGCACAGGCAATCCGTCATCTGTATCCGCAGGCAAAATTCTGGGTAGGACCAGTTGTTGCAGAGGGATTCTACTATGATGTTGATTTTGGTGATCACGTATTTAAGGAAGAGGACTTGGCTGCAATCGAGAAGGAAATGAAGAAGATCGCAAAGAGAGGTTTTAAGATTATCCGTAAGGAGATTTCCAAGGAAGAAGCACTGGAGATGTTTAAGGATGATGAGTATAAGCTTGATCTGATTTCCAATCTGGAAGATGGAAATATTACATGCTATGAGCAGGGAGATTTTACAGATCTTTGCCGCGGACCTCACGTTGACAATGTAAAGCTTTGCCGTTACTTTAAATTGTTAAAGCATTCTGGTGCTTATTGGAAGGGAGATAAGAACAATAAGGTTCTGCAGAGAATCTATGGTGTATGTTTCCCGACAGCTGAGGAATTAGAGGAGCACTTAAAGCTTCTTGAGGAGGCTAAGGAGAGAGATCACAGAAAGATCGGTAAAGATATGAATTTGTTCATGGTAGACGATCTGGTAGGCCGTGGTCTTCCAATGTTCCTTCCAAAGGGTTATGTAATCTGGCAGGAGCTTGAAAACTACATCAAGGATAAGGAAAGAAAGCTTGGCTATCAGCATGTTATGACACCGTGTGTTGGAACAGTTAATCTGTACAAGACATCTGGTCACTGGGATCACTACAAGGAGAACATGTTCCCGGCTATGGAAGTAGATGGAGAGGCATTTGTTCTTCGTCCGATGAACTGTCCGCATCATATGATGATTTATGCAAACCGTATGCATTCTTATAAGGATCTGCCAATCCGTATAGGTGAGATTGCTCATGATTTCCGTTATGAGTCAAGTGGAACCTTAAAGGGTATTGAGAGAGGCCGTCACTTCTGCCAGAATGATGCGCATCTTTTTGTAACACCAGAGCAGATCAAGGATGAGTTCTCAAATGTTGTTGATCTGATCTTTAGTACCTATAAGGATTTTGGTATCACAGATTATCGCTGTGTTTTGTCTTTGAGAGATCCGGCAAATAAGACAAAGTATCATGATGATGATGAGATGTGGAATAAGGCAGAAAATGCTCTTAGAGACGTTATGAATGACCTTGGAATAGAGTATACAGAGGAGATTGGTGAGGCTGCTTTCTATGGTCCGAAGCTTGATGTAAATGTAAAGCCAGCTGTTGGAAACGAGTATACACTGTCCACTTGCCAGCTTGATTTCTGCCTGCCAGCTAAGTTTGAACTGACTTACATTGATAAGGATGGAGAGAAGAAGACTCCTGTTGTTTTGCATAGAGCAATTTTGGGATCTCTTGACCGTTTCATGGCATATATTCTTGAGGAGACCAAGGGAAATCTGCCGACATGGCTTGCACCAGTTCAGGTAAAG
>CALIRN010000098.1 GCA_938042265.1 uncultured Eubacteriaceae bacterium | reverse complement strand
TAGCATCACCAAACTTAAGCAGTTTGGAATCTGTATTTACCACAAGACCCGTATCGGAAAACTCCCAAGCAGCCTCACAGCTTTTTATATCCGTAAGATTTCTGTCCTTATCATAAACAAAAGTAATAACATCACCTATTTTATAATCAGTTATAGTATTGGGGAAGGGATACTGGGTTTTATCCGTTGCAGTAAGTATAACGGTTTCATTGGATTTAAGGGAATAAAATGTAACCTTATTTTCCTCATAATTAATATCCTTTATAACACCGTCAATATCGGAGCCTACAAGATTGTTCTGTGCCTGCTCAATAATATTGTTTGCTGAAAACTGCTTTTCTCCGTTTTCATCCTCCTCTGCTGCTATAACACTACGCTTTGCAACCTCATTATAAGCATAGCTATAGCTTTTAGCACCTATAATTATACCTGCAATTATCGTTATACATATTACTACTGGAAAAGCAATTCCGTTTTTGCGGTGTCTGCCCAGGTTATTTTTATTGGGTTTGCCGCTTATATGTCTTTTAACCTCGTTTTTATTGTTTTTAGCCTCCGCCATATAAACACTCCATATCAAAATTTTAGTCAAAAAATATAATCATTATTATTTTAACGCTTTTCTGGCAAAATTACAATAGCTTTTGCAAGTTGTAATAAAAAAATAAGGAGTCGCAAAAAATACGACTCCTTAAAGCTATTAATGGCATTTATGACTGCAGCCCTCACAGCCGCAGCTACAGGAGGACCCGCCTTTTTTCTTATTATTAACCATAACGCAGATTATTGCACCAACTACAGCCAGCACTATAAACCCTACAACTATGGTACCTATATTTGCAGCAAGAAACGTCAGCATAAAATACCTCCTTTATCTTTCAACAGCAACCCTTGCAGTAAGTTTACTGCTCTCCTTATAAGGTCTTACCAAAAGATATATTAAAACTGCGGCAACTGCAAGTGCAGCTATAGTACCAAGGCCAAAAGCAACCTCGCCTATAATAAGACCGCCAATCTGGTAAACAATAAGTGCAATTACATAAGCAAATATACACTGATAAGCAATGGCAAACGCTGTCCATTTAGGATTGTTCATCTCTCTCCTGATAGCACCGATTGCGGCAAAGCAAGGAGCACAAAGAAGATTAAATATAAGGAAAGAATATCCTGCAATCTTTGTAAGGCTTACAAAATCCAGTACACCAAATACACCTACAACCTCCTCCTTAGCAACAAGACCCATAATTGTAGCAACGGTAGCCGTACTCTCACCAAAGCCTAAAGGAGCAAAGATAAAGCAGATTGCACCGCCTATAGTATCAAGTATACTTACAGCATCAACACTCTCCTCTGTAAGGAAGCCGAATGCACTTGCACCGCTCTCTGTAACATAAGAGCCAAAGCTGCTGCCAAGCCAAATAACAATAGATGAAAGAAGTATAATTGTACCTGCCTTTTTAATAAAAGACCATGCACGCTCCCACATACTTCTCAACACATTGCCAACTGTTGGCAGATGGTATGCAGGCAGCTCCATAACGAAAGGAGCAGGCTCTCCTGCAAACATTTTTGTCTTTTTAAGAATAATACCTGAAATAACAATAGCAGCAATACCTAAGAAGTAAGCGCTTGGAGCTACCCATGACGCACCGTCAAAAAGTGCAGCAGCAATAAGGGCAATAATAGGAAGCTTAGCACCGCAGGGAATAAAGGTAGTCGTCATAATTGTCATTTTTCTGTCCCTGTCGTTTTCAATGGTTCTTGATGCCATAACACCGGGAACACCACAGCCTGTACCTATAAGCATAGGGATAAAGGACTTACCTGAAAGACCAAAACGTCTGAAAATTCTGTCCATAATAAAGGCAATTCTTGCCATATATCCGCAGCTTTCAAGTATAGCAAGGAAGATAAACAGTACCATCATCTGAGGCACAAAGCCAAGCACAGCGCCGACACCGCCCACAATACCGTCAAGCACAAGGCTCTGTAACCAGTCAGCACAGCCTACTGCATTCAATAAGCTTTCCACAAAAACAGGGATACCCGGTATCCATATACCAAAGGTCGAGGTATCCGGAACCTCCTCAGACTCCAAAGGACCGTCAACAAACTCTGCTATATCATAGCCGCCCTCTACCATAGAATCTGCATAGGAACCGTAAGCCTCATCAAAGGCACCAAAATCACCGTCTTCAACAGCAGCCTGAATGTCGGCAGCGCCAATAACATCAGCAGCCACAGCAGAATCAACAACCGCCTTTAATTCGTCTGTAAAAATATTTTCTGCGGCATATTCATCCATAGCCTCGCTGTATTGGGCAGAGCCTATTCCAAACAAATGCCAGCCGTCACCAAATACACCGTCATTAGCCCAGTCGGTAACAATAGTACCCACAGAGGTAACTGAAATATAGTATACTATGTACATAACAACCACAAAGATTGGAAGTGCCAATATTCTGTTTGTAACAACCCTGTCAATCTTATCCGAAACAGAAAGCTTATCACCCTTTTTCTTTGTTACGCATTTACCTATAATGCTCGAAATATACTCGTATCTCTCATTTGTAATAATACTTTCACTGTCATCATCAAAGGCTGTCTCAAAATCGGCAATAACGCTGTCAACGTTAAAGGGCTTTTTCATAGCCTCAATAATTTTATCATCTCTTTCAAGCAGCTTGATTGCAAAAAATCTCTTTTTGCTTTCATCAACCGCACCGTCAATTATGCTTTCAACCTGACTGATATAATCCTCAGCCTTTTTTGAAAAGCTGTGAGTTACCTTTTGAGTTTTATTCTTAGCAGCGGAAACAGCCATTTCAGCCGCCTCCTTAACATTGGTACCCTTAAGGGCGGAAATTTCAATTACAGGTACTCCAAGCGCCTTTGAAAGTGCGCCGATATTTACCTTCTGTCCTGTCTTTTCAATAATATCGGTCATATTGACAGCTATTACCGTAGGGATACCAAGCTCAAGAACCTGTGTTGTAAGGTAAAGGTTACGCTCAAGATTAGTACCGTCGACAATATTGAGGATAGCATCGGGGCTCGTGCCTAAAAGATAATTACGTGATACAACCTCCTCAAGAGTATAGGGGGAGAGTGAATAAATACCGGGGAGGTCGGCAATTGTAACCTCCTTGTTGAATTTCAGCTTACCCTCTTTTTTTTCAACAGTTACACCTGGCCAGTTTCCCACAAACTGGTTGGATCCTGTCAAAGCATTAAACAAAGTGGTTTTACCGCTGTTTGGATTTCCTGCCAAAGCAATAGTAAGTGCCATAATAATCTCCTTTCACATAATCAGAAAAATACCGCAAATGCGGTTAGTTTTAGCAAATTCAGGTTAGATAATTCTAACCTCTGGTGCAAAAAAACGGGCTTACAGGTTACATTGCCAACCTATGCCCCAAAACGCAGCAGCAAGCTTTTACTCTACGTCTATCATTTGTGCATCCGCTTTCCTTAAGCTAAGCTCATAGCCTCTTACGGTCACCTCAATAGGGTCACCGAGAGGTGCCACCTTACGCACATATACAGAGGTGTTTTTAGTAATACCCATATCCATAATTCTGCGCTTTATTGCACCCTCGCCGTTGAGCTTAAGTACCTTGACGGTTTCGCCCGGCTTAACATCCTTTAAAGTTTTCATTTAATCCCTCCTGATAATTATATTCTTTAATAGGTTATATTTTTACAGACCAAGGTCATTTCAGTCCAGTAAAATTTTATTTGCCATCTGGCGGCTTATTGCAATGCGTGTTTCACGCACATTAACAATAAAATTACCGTTCATCTGTGAAACAACAATAACGGTTGCTCCCTGAGTAAAGCCAAGACTTTGCAGGTGATGCTTTATTTTATCATTGCCTATAACAGCCTTAATTACATAATCTGTACCAATTTCAGCCATAGTCAGTGGCATAAAATCACCTCCAAATATATCCGTTAGTTTAACCTAATTTCAGTTAGTTTTTGTTAGCTAAAGTTAGTTTCAACTAATTACGTGTATACTTTACTCTCATTTTAATATTTTGTCAAGTACTTTTTGAAAATTTATGCAACAAAAGCAGTATAATCTGCCATAAAAAAATCAGGCCGCTATA
>CALIRN010000097.1 GCA_938042265.1 uncultured Eubacteriaceae bacterium | reverse complement strand
CTTGACTCAAAATCAAGCGGAGCAATCCGTGCCGGTTCGAGTCCGGCCAGCGGCACTTGAGCTATTGTAACAGGCTAAGCCTTACAATAGCTCATTTTTATTTGTTAAAAAAATCTTAAAATCAATGCTATTGATTAAATATTGTTGACAACCGCCAATTAAAATTATAAAATGATAGTATCTGTATTTATGTAAATTTTAAGATACACATTTATATAGTAAAAGGCTGATTAATTTAAAGCCAAAAATCAGTATATCCGTAAAATAACAGGGAGGTTTTTAAATGCCTAAGGATAATAATACTCCTGCACCTAACGGTGAGGACAACAATAATTCAAGCTTTGACCTATACAGCGAGGATAAAACAAAGGAAATTGTAGGCAGCTTATTTGATGAATTTGTAGAGGACGGCGATACAAACTACTTTGCCGATTACAGCGATCCGTTTCTTGATTCCGAAGCAAGTGAGGAGGAAGAAAGTCTTAAGGACAGTATTTCAAGACGCCGCAGGCGTAATATCACTGCCTCAAATAAATCAATAGTATTCCGCAAAAAGACAAAAAAGGTTAAGTCCGAAGAGCCTGAACCTGATGAGGATAACTATAAAGACGAAGAAGCTGAAAATAATACCGTTAAAGATCCAAGCGACCTTGAAAAGACCATAATTTTGCCAAAGCTTAGCAATTTTTTCAAAAAGTCCGAAGATTATAAAGATTACGATAATGAAGATGATGAAATAGATGAATTTTTTGCCAGTCTTACAAAGGATTCCGTTGCAAGGGCTCATGGTGCTGCCGCAAGTGAAGAAGACAACCTGCCTGCCGAGGAAACTGCAGAAAAGGCTATGACAAACCGCCGTTACAAAAAGATACAAATTGAAGATGCTTATGAGGAGCCTCCACACAGCAAAAAGTCAAGGCAGGAGGTCATCGAGCCCGTACAGGAAGATACCGATGATGAATACGAGGAGAAGCTTGTTGAAATAAGTATCATACGTATCATAACCGCTGCTGTTTTAATTATTGCGGTTGTTGTAATTACCGCACTTGCTTATAAAAACCACAGCTATGCAAAGCAGCTGGAGGAAGCCAGAAGCCAGATTACCGAGCTTCAGAAAAACAGCTCATCAACCTACGAAACAGAGCTTAACGAGCTTAAAAATCAGGTCAGCGAGCTTACTGCCGAAAATGAAAGCCTTAAGGCAAATACTTCCTCCGAGTCCGATCCTCATGCTGCTGCGGTAGAAATACTTAACGAGGCGCAAAGTGAGATTTCCTCACAGGAATCCCCAAATACAAGCCTTAGTCAGGATGAATCAGGCGGTAATACATATACGGTAAAAGCAGGTGACACCTTCTGGAAAATCAGCCAGAGCGTATATGGCAACGGTGCCAATTATCAGAAGATACTTGATGCCAATAACCTGACTGAAAATTCTGTATTAAACGAAGGTCAGGTACTGACCATTCCTAACTGACAGCGGAGGCAATTAATGAATTATAATAATATAAATTTAACACAGCTCAGAGAAATTGCCCGTGAAAAGGGCATACAGGCTGTAACCTCTTACAAAAAGGGTGAACTGATTGAGCTTATAGAAAAAGCTGAGGCCTCTTCACAGCAAAAAACAGAGTATACAAAAACCGAATATACTCCGCAACACAGGGAAGAAAGCTCTCAGCCCAAGGCCGATTACCTTGAACAGCTTGACAGCGGTATAATAGGTGCAGGTATACTGGAGGTACTTGCTGACGGATACGGCTTTTTACGTACCGACAACTACCTTTCAGGCTCCGATGATATTTATGTTTCACCTGCTCAGATAAGGCGTTTCCGTCTTAAAACAGGCGACTATATCGTTGGTAATATGCGTATACCAAAAGAGAATGAAAAATTTGGTGCTTTGCTGTATGTAAAAACAATTAACGGCGACAATCCCGAAAAAGCTTCACACAGGCCCTCGTTTGAGGATCTGACGCCCATATTCCCAAACAGCAAAATTAATCTTGAAACCGAGCAGGGCGAGCTTGCAGGCAGATTAATTAATCTTACAGCGCCTGTAGGCAAGGGACAGCGCGGTATGATTGTAGCACCTCCAAAAGCAGGCAAAACCATACTGCTTAAAAAGATTGCCAATGCCATTACAAAAAACCACCCTGAAGCAGAGCTTATTGTACTGCTTATTGATGAACGCCCTGAGGAAGTTACCGATATGAAGCGTTCAATTAACGGCAAAGCAGATGTGGTATACTCTACCTTTGACGAGCCTCCAGAGCATCATAAGCGGGTTGCTGAAATGGTACTTGAACGAGGTAAGCGCCTTGTAGAGCAGGGTAAGGATGCAATTATCCTCCTTGACAGTATAACCAGACTTTCAAGAGCCTATAATCTTACAATACCCACCAGTGGCAGAACCCTTTCCGGCGGCCTTGATCCTGCAGCCTTATATATGCCAAAAAAGTTTTTCGGTGCGGCGCGTAACATCGAGCAGGGCGGCAGCCTTACCATACTTGCCACAGCTCTTGTGGAAACCGGCTCAAAAATGGATGATGTTATTTTTGAGGAATTTAAGGGTACAGGCAATATGGAGTTGGTGCTTGACAGAAATATGGCTGAAAAACGAGTTTTTCCTGCCATTGATATAAATAAATCCGGCACTCGCCGTGAGGATTTACTTTTAAGCCCCGACGAGCTTGATTGCCTCTACTATATTCACAAGGGTGGTACAGGCAATATTTCTCCTGCCGATTTTACCTCAAATATACTGGAAATGATGCGTAAATCCACTAATAACAGAGCTTTTGTCAATTATATAAAAAAGATTAACAACAGATAATTTTTTTCTTGCATTAAGGCTTAATATGTGCTATACTGTTAATGTTGTTAACGTAGAGATGCCAAAATGTATCTCAATATTTCAGAAAGAGGTGTAACAAATGAAGGAAGGTATCCATCCTAATTACTACCAGGCTAAGGTAAAGTGTAACTGCGGTAATGAGTTTGTTTGCGGTTCAACTCAGGAGGAGATTAGAGTCGAGGTCTGCTCTAAGTGCCACCCATTCTACACAGGCAGCCAGAAGCTTCTTCTTGATGCGGGCGGTCGTGTTGACAAGTTCAACAAGAAGTACGGCAGAAGCTGATAACAGACTTTTACATTTTTATAAACAACAAATTAAAGGCTGCCCCAAAAGCAGCCTTTTTGTTGTATCCTTTTATTTAATATCCGATAATATGTCAATGCAATCCTTCAAATCTATATCACCGTCACTGTTATAATCCGCTAATACAGTATTAACATTACTTTCTATTCCTGAAATATATCTTAAAATTGCAGAGACATCCTTTTCGTTTACCAGATTATTATCGTCCGCATCTCCCAGCAACATACAGGCAACAGAGGTTTCGCCTACATACAGATTTTTGACACCTGTTGCCGTTACAAAACGTATTTCCGTTATTCCGCCACAGTTTATATCGGCAGAAACAGTGGAATTTCCTATTGTAAGATATGCCTTATTATTTACCTTATCAATAACTATTGTATAGCTTACCAACTCATCAGCCTTAAATACCACACCTGTATTTATAAGGCTTTCATTATTGCCCATTAATCTAAGATTGTAGGTAGTACCGCTGGTTCTGATACCGACTATTTCACTTTGTTCACCGCTTTTTTGGGTGCCATGTATCTGCATCAGAGTCCAGTTTGTACTTGCTGCAGGCATTTTAAAGCTGCCCCTGACTGTAATTTTATTTCCACTGTCTGCAACAGGCAGAATAAAAACTGAGGTTGTACCCGTATCACTGTCAGCAACAAACGCATAGCCGTCATTATTAAAGGAAACATAATTTTCACCGTCACCGACAGCCGTCCCCGTAACATTCAAATATGCACCGCCATAATTGCTGTCATCGGTTAACCTTCCTTCTAAGCCATCAAAGGAATATACATTGTTGACAGCTTTTACGGTAATTGTTTGTGTGGTTATTTCCGTAGTGGTTTCTGCAGCTGTTGTGGTTGTGGTCGCAGTAACAGTTGTTGTTTCCCATGCATCGGCAGACGTGGTTTCCGTAGTGGTTTCTGTAACCACGCTGCTGCCAAGCAAACTCAT
>CALIRN010000096.1 GCA_938042265.1 uncultured Eubacteriaceae bacterium | reverse complement strand
GGGCGAGCCAGCCCAAAAACTCCACCCAATCCATATATTCATGGACGCCTGCCTTATTATAGGTTGCAAGCCTGAATGCAATTGCATAGGCGTCCTCGGTGCTTATATTTTCATCGGGATAAAAATTTTCGTCCTCGGTCATAATAACATATCCCCAATTGGCATTGTTCAGCTTGGATAGGGAACGGAGCGCCTTTTTCTGCTCCCCTGTGCAATTACTTATGTCGGAGAAATGCCTGCCAAGTCCGCTCCCCTTATTTTCCATAAGCTTTGAAAGTCTGCTAAAGCTTACCGCCGCCTCTGCCCTTGTTAAAGGACTGTACGGCTTAAATTCGGAATTAATGCAGGGGTTAATCAGCCCCATTTTTACCGCAAGCCTTATGTACACATCGTCAGTATCGCTAAACTTTATGTCGGAAATATCGACCTGCCCGGCATAATCCGCTATATCAAGCCCTTGGTCAAACATATATGCATTAAGCAGCAGTATACAAAAATCCTGTCTTGAAATATTATTAATGAAGCAATTGTATTGGCTGATGCTTACAAGGCTGCTGCATTCTTTGGGTATCCATGAAACACAGGCGGTATTTTCACTGCGTGTAGGGGAGGAATAAAAATCATAATAGCCTACGGATACAGGCTCATCGGGATTATCGCTTACCTCAGCAAAAACTGCACAGTAGGTTTTATCTCCTATTTCTTTATACTTAAAGATATAGGAATTATCAACCCTGTCGCTTTTTATTTCACCCTGATTACTTGGCTTTAGTATATCATAACCATTGTATTCCCATGGCATAAATTCCTCCGAAGTAGGGGTTGCATACTCAATATACTTATAACCATCACCAAGATTAACCTTGCGGTATGTATTGCCGTAGCGGTCCTTGAATGCTTTGTTATCCGTATCGTAGAAGGGTGATGTGGAAAGCTCCTCGCCCTCTAAGCTCTGTATTTTTAAACCATCTCTGTTATAAAACTCGGCTATAGCGTATTGCCGCCCGTTCTCCGTAAATACATCGGCAAAGGCATAGTTAAGCATATTGTCGCCAATGTAAACCTCTCTTTCGGTTTCTGCCACAACATGCCCGTCCTCTGCCGAAAGTATACCGCGCTTGCCCTGCCTGTAAAACCAAAAATAATTGGGTCCCATCAGCCTGATACTGCTATACTCCACGGGGGCTATAATCTCCGAGTGTTCATTAATAAGCCCCATAGCCTGTTTTTCGGGCGAATATATAATAAATCTGTTACCCGTTTCCCCCTGAGGATAGCTGATTGTCAACAATTCGCCACCCTTATACAGTGTTGAGCTTGTAAAGCCCATTTCATAAGGCGCCGTGTAATCAGATGTTGAATATATTTTGTGTCCGCCGGGGTTTAATATCTCGCCACGTTCACCGTTCATACAGTATGTATAGCCGTCCATAAGATGCACACATTTTGTGTATCGGTAATCGCTGATTTGTATTTCCCTGCCGTATATATTAATGGGGGATAATAATACGGACGCACAAATTACCCCAAATATAAGCCGCTTCATAATATCACTCCATGCTCATCATAAGCTTTAACTTTTTACGTTTTTTAACAAAGACATAGATAAGGCACAATATAAATACTGCCAATATTTTTTTAACGATATGAAATATTACAAGCCACCCTCCCCAAAACTTTAAGTCAATGTGTTTGTCCGCTCCTTTTTTGGGGCGGCAAAAATAAATACCGTCAGGCGAGGGGTTTATATTTTGATATCTCATACTTAATACGGTTCTGCCCTTTCTGTCGATAACACCGCAGCTGCCGCCGCAGTAATGG